>NZ_JBTJEQ010000024.1:0-73856 GCF_054456675.1 Jatrophihabitans sp. YIM 134969 | reverse complement strand
CGCCCCACCGGCCGCAACGTCCGCCGCTACGAGCATGCCGCCCCCGGCGACCTGATCCACGTCGACGTCAAGAAGCTCGGCCGCATCCCGGACGGCGGGGGCCATCGGATGCTGGATCGGGCGAGCGCCGGCCAGAACAAGAAACGGACCACCACCGCCCGCTACCGGCACGGCAAGCCCAAGATCGGCTACCACTTCCTGCACACCGCCGTCGACGACTGCTCGCGGCTGGCCTACGCCGAGATCCTCGCCGACGAACGCCAGGAGACCGCCGCCGGGTTCTGGACCCGCTGCGCGGCGTTCTTCGCCGCCGCCGGAGCCGCACCCAAACGGGTCCTCACCGACAACGGATCCTGCTACAGATCAACACTTTTCGCCCAGACACTTGCCGCCACGGGCACCGTTCACAAACGGACCCGGCCCTACCGCCCACAGACCAACGGCAAAGTCGAACGCTTCCACCGCACCCTGGCCGACGAGTGGGCCTACGCCCGTCTCTACCGCACCGACAACAACCGCGTGGCAGAGTTCGCGGTCTGGCTCCACACCTACAACCACCACCGCGGCCACACCGCACTGGGCGGCCTCCCGCCAGCAACCCGCGTCACCAACCTGTCAGGTCAGTACACCTAGGCCCTGTCCTGGCCGGGTGCCGTGGCAGCGTTCCCGACACGCGTGACCGCCCGCGACGGGCGGGGTGTCACTCGACGGTGACGCTCTTGGCCAGGTTGCGGGGCTTGTCGACGTCACGCTGCAGCAACCGGGCTATGTGACACGCCAGGATCTGCAGCGGCACGGTCAGCACGATCGGGTCCAGCTCGGGTTCGACCGCGGGCACGGTGATCACGTGGTCCGCGAGGCCCTCGGGCAGGTCGCGGTTCGTGATCGCGAGGACCCGTCCCCCGCGGGAGCGGATCTGCTCGATGGTGGCGAGGTTCTTCGCGAGCAGGTCGTCGTCGGGGACGATGACCACGCTCGGCATGTCCGCGTCGACCAGCGCCAACGGACCGTGCTTGAGCTCCGACGCCTGGTAGGCCTCGGCGTGGATGTAGCTGATCTCCTTGAGTTTCTGGGCTCCCTCGCGCGCCACGGGGAACCCGCGGTGACGCCCGATGAAGTACATGCTGCGGGCGGAGGCGTACGACGGCGCGAGCGCGGCGATGGCGTCCTCCTGGGCCACCACGGCCTCGATCGCGTCCGGCAGGGCCTGGAACCCCTCGACGAGCCGGGCGCCCTGCGCCGGCGACAGGTCCCGCACCCGTCCGAGCAGCAGCCCGACCATGGCGAAACTCGCGGTCATGTTGGTCAGGGCCTTGGTGGACGCGACCGAGAACTCGGGGCCGGCGTGGATGAAGATGCCGCGCCCGGTCTCGCGCGCGATCGCGCTGCCCACCACGTTGACCATGCCGAGGACCGTGGCGCCCTTGCGCTGCAGTTCCTGCACCGCCATCAGCGTGTCGACGGTCTCGCCGGACTGGCTGACCGCGAGGTACAGGGTGTCGGGGTCGACGACCGGGTTGCGGTAGCGGAACTCGGCGGCGGGCTCGGCGTCGGCGGGGATGCGGGCGATCTCCTCGATCGCCACGGCTCCCTGTTGGCCCGCGTAGTACGCCGAGCCGCAGCCGAGGATCTTCACCCGGCGGAACGCCCGGAGTTCACGGGCGTCGAGGTCGATGCCGCCGAATCGGGCCGTGGCGAAGCGTTCGTCCAGACGGCCGGTGATCACCCGGCGCAGCGCGCGCGGCTGGTCGTGGATCTCCTTGCGCATGAAGGAGTCGTAGCCGTCGAGCTCGTACCCGCCGTCGTCGCGGCTCGCGACCGTCGTGGTGCGGTCGGCCGCGGGTGCGGTCGTGGTGGCACCGAAACCCGTCGCGGTGACGGTGACGATCTCGCCGTCGTCGAGGTAGATCACCCGCTGGGTGTGGCGCACGAACGCGGCGACGTCGGAGGCCACGAAGGTGGCGTCGTCACCCAGCCCGATGGCGACCGGGCTGCCGTTGCGGGCCACCACGAGCTGGTCGGCGTGGTCGCGGTCGAGCACGACCAGTCCGTAGGTCCCCTCGACCTGGTCGAGGGTCTGGCGCACCGCGAGCTCCAGGCTGTCGACACCGGCGTTGACGGCGCGGGCGACGAGGTGGGCGATCACCTCGGTGTCGGTCTCGGAGCGGAACTCGACGCCGTCGGCCACGAGCTTGGCGCGCAACTCCTCGGCGTTCTCGATGATCCCGTTGTGCACGACGGCGAAGCGGCCGGACGTGTCCAGGTGCGGGTGCGCGTTGGCGGCTGTCGGTGCGCCGTGGGTCGCCCACCGGGTGTGGGCGATCCCGGTGGTCGCGGGTGTCGACGTCCCGACGGCCGCGCGCAGGTCGGCCACCCGGCCCGCGACCTTGACCTCACGGATGGGGCCGCCGTGGCTGCCGGCGACGGCCAGCCCGGCCGAGTCGTAACCGCGGTACTCGAGGCGCTGCAGGCCCTCCAGCAGCAGCGCGGTGACGTCGGTGTCCGTGGCGCCGCTGACCACGGCGACGATGCCGCACACGTCAGACCCGCCCGGTCGTGAGAACGGCCCCGGCGAGGATCTCCGCGGCGCGGACGGCCTGTTCCCGTACGACCTGCTCGTCGTCGGCGCTCCACTCCCGTGGCTGGCGGTGGAACACGCACAGGACGCCGACCATCGCGCCGTCGGGCAGCCGCACCGGGACGCCGAGGTAGGCGCCCCAGTCGCCGCTCGCCACGGCGGCCACACCGGCAACGCGTTGGTCGGCGTGGGCGTCGGGGATGACGACCGCGGCGTCGGCCCGCAGCACCTGGGCGCAGAGGGTCTCGTCGAAGGCGTACGTCGCCCCGGGTTCGACCAGTCCGTCGAGCTGTCCGGACGGACACAGCGAGACGAGCTCGTCGGTCATCATCGACAGCTGACCGGCGTCCGCTCCGGTGCGGGACAGGACGACCTGCACCACCCCGTCGAGCGCAGTGGCCGTGGACGGGTCGGTGAGGACCGTGTCCGCGAGGGCGCGGGCGGTCGTGGCGCGGGGGCTGAGGGCGGGGGATGTGGACACGGGACCTCCGTGGGCGAGTCCTGGAAGCACGACCTTAACCGTCGGCTCACAGCTCGTCGCGCTGGTTCTCTGCACTTCGAGACGCCGAGCTCGTGAAACTCTTGTAAGGTGACAACCGACGACCCCCCCCACCGTCGACCGATCGGATCTCCCCATGAGCGCTGGCCCCGACAGCGGCGGCATCGTCGTGCCGTTCCCGTCGACAGTGGTCCCGAGCCGCCCCGACCTGGAGCGTCCCGCGTCCCTCTCGCCCGAGATCAGTCTCGAGCGCGGGTGGCCCGCCCGGACGGCCCTGGTCGTCGGCGCCACCCCGCACCCCTCGGTGCTGGACGTGCTGCAGGGGCACGGGATCGTCGCGTGCGTCGCCTCACCCGCGCAGGTCGACTCCCTGCTCGCCGACGTCGGCCCGTTCACCTTCCTGCTGCTCGGTGCGGACGTGTTCGCCGACGATGACGGTGTCGATCGGGTGAAGGCGTGGCACAGCTGCTCACCGTCGGCCCGCGTCAAGATCGTCGCGCGCCCGGGCGACCTCGCCCCGGCGGTGCTGGTCCGGGCGCTGCGGGCGGGCGTCAACGACGTCCTGGATCCCGATGCCCCCCGCGAGGCCGCGGCCCGCATCGCGCAGGGGCTCCGGTCGGCCGGTGCGCACCGGGAACGGGTTCTCGCCATCGGTGCCCACCCCGACGACGTCGAGATCGGGTGTGCCGGCACGTTGCTCGACCACCGCCGGCGGGGCGACCGGATCACGATCCTCACCCTCAGCCAGGGGGCCGTGGGTGGCGACACCGCGGCGCGGCTCGACGAGGCCCGGCGGACCGCGGAG
Source organism: Jatrophihabitans sp. YIM 134969 (assembly GCF_054456675.1). Taxonomy (NCBI): domain Bacteria; kingdom Bacillati; phylum Actinomycetota; class Actinomycetes; order Jatrophihabitantales; family Jatrophihabitantaceae; genus Jatrophihabitans; species Jatrophihabitans sp. YIM 134969. Next base: position 69,974 of record NZ_JBTJEQ010000024.1, on the reverse strand, counting down.
GCCATCGGGGCCCAGCTGCTGTTCGGGGACCTGCCCGACACCCGGGTCGACGAGGGGATCGACACCATCCGTCTCATCGAGAACGTCGTGGCGGTGGTCGACCCGACCGTCGTGTACGTCCACTCCGCGCACGACAACCACCAGGACCACCGCGCCGTGAACACCGCGACTCGCAGCGCGACCCGCGGCGTCCGGAGGGTCTTCGCCTACCAGAGCCCCTCGGCCACCAACGAGTTCTTCCCCACCCAGTTCGTCCCGGTCGACCAGGTGGTCGAGCGCAAGGTCGAGGTGTTGCAGATGTTCGACTCCCAGAACGGCCGGGCGTACCTCGAGCCCGAACTGGTCACCGCCGGTTCGCGCTACTGGGCCCGTCACCTCGGCGCGAACGCGCGGTACGCCGAGCCCTTCGAGGTGGTCCGCTCGGTCGGCGACCTCCGCCACGCGGTCACGACGCCGGTGGTCCTGCCCGCGCCGGTCGCGCCGGTCGCTCCCGTGGTCGCGGCGCCGGTCGCGGTGTCCGGGGCGACGTCGTGACCGGGACCCTGCCGTTGGGCACCGTGCTCGTCACCGGTGCCGGTGGCCCGGCCGCCGTCACCGTCATCCAGGCCCTGGCCGGACGCGCGGTGGTCGTCGCGGCCGACATCGACCCCGTGGCGGTCGGGCTCTACCTCGTGCCCGCGGACCGCCGGGTCCTGCTCCCGCGCGGGGACGACCCCACCTTCGTCGACGCGCTGCTCGCCGCGGCGGTGGAGCACGGCGCCGACCTCGTCGTGCCCACCGTCGACACCGAACTGCGCGAGACGTCCGCGGCGCGGGAGCGTTTCGCGGCCCACGGCATCGACCTGCTGGTCGAGACGGTCGAGACGCTCGACCTGTGCCTGGACAAGGCCGTCCTCGTCGAGCGGTGCGCCGGGACGGTGCGCGTGCCGCACACGATCGTCGTCGACGCCAGCACCACGGCGGACGACCTCGCCCCGCTCGGCATGCCGTTCCTCGTCAAGCCGCGTAGCGGCGCGGGCGGTCGCGGCGTCGCGGTGCTGACGTCGGCGGCCGATCTCGACACCGTCCCGAGCGATGGTTCGTTCATCGCCCAGGAACTGCTGCCGGGCGCGGAGTTCTCGATCGACGTCCTCGCCCGCCCCGACGGCCACGTCGTGGCCGCCGTGCCGCGCCGGCGGGACAAGGTCGACTCCGGCATCGCGGTCGCCGGCCGCACCGTCGCCGATCCCGGCCTCGAGGCGTTCGGCCGTGACGTCGCCCGGGTCGTCGGTGCCACCGGGGTGGTCAACGTGCAGGCGAAGCTCGACCGCGACGGCGCTCCCGCGCTCCTCGAGGTCAACGCGCGGTTCCCCGGCACGATGTCGCTGACCCAGGCGGCGGGGATCGACATGCCGCTGCTCGCCGTGCAGGCCCGCCGCGGTGTGGACGTGCCCGACCACCTGGCCTTCCGTGAGGTCGCCGTGGTCCGACACTGGACGGAGGTGGTCGTCCCCGTCGAGGAGTACGGCTCCGTGCCGACGGTGTCACCGACCCCCGCGCCCGTCACCGGGTGAGCCTCGTGTCCGCCACGTCGACCGACTGGCACACCCACTCCAGCCTCACCGACGGTGCCGACGACCCGGAGGCCATGGCGGATGCCGCCGTCCGCGCGGGGCTCGAGGGGTGGGGCCTCTCGGATCACGTTCGTGCCGACAGCGACTGGGTTCCTGCGTACGTCGAACGGGTCCGCGCGATCCGACGTGACGGCCTGACGGTCCACCTCGGCGTCGAGGCCAAACTGCTCGACGCCGACGGCCGGCTCGATCTCCCGCCCGGACTGCCGGTTCTGGACCACGTGCTCGTCGCCGACCACCAGTTCCCCGCGCCGGGAGGTCCGGCGACACCGTCCACCGTGCGGGGGTGGTTGGAGTCCGGCGCGTGGACGCCGGCGGGTGTCGTCGACACGCTCGTCGTTGCCACGTGCAACGGTGTCGCGCAGGCGCCGGCGCCGGCCGTCGTGGCCCACCTGTTCAGCCTGTTGCCCAAGGTCGGTCTCGCCGAGTCCGACGTCACCACCGAGCACCGTGACGCCCTCGCCGCGGCCTGCCTGGCCGCGGACGCCGCCGTCGAGGTCAACGAGAAGTGGCGGTGCCCCTCGGCCGTCACCGTCGAACACCTGCGCGCGGCCGGCGTGCGGATCGTGCGTGGCAGTGACGCCCACGCGGTGGCCGAGGTCGGCCGTCACGCGTACTGGGACGAGGTGACGGCCGCCGCGCCGGGCCTCACACTCTCGGGATGACCGACGTCCTCTCGTGGCTCGCGGGACTCGGGCTGTGGGTGCTCGCGATCCTGGTCCTGGTGGGGGCGATCCCCAACCTCGTCACCGTGGTGCAGTTCGTGCTGCTGGCGCTGCACCGTTGGCGCGACCACCTCGACGACGACCAGGTCGACCTCGAGGAACTGCCGCGTGTGGCCGTGCTGGTGCCGGCGTGGAACGAGGCGCCCGTGCTGCGGCTCTCGGTCGACCGGATGATGGCGTTGGACTACCCGGCTGACCGGCTGATCGTGGCCGTCGTCGACGACGCGAGCACGGACGAGACCCCCGAGCTCATGGCGGCCAAGTGCGCGCAGTACCCGGGCCGGGTGCGGCACCTGCGCCGCGAGAAGGGCGGCCAGGGCAAGGCGCACACCCTGAACCACGGCCTGCGGGAACTGCTGGCCGACGACTGGGCCGAGGCCGTCCTCATCACCGACGCGGACGTCGTGTTCGAACCCACCGCCATCCGCCGCATGACCCGCCACCTGACCGACCCGCACGTCGGCGCCGTCACCGCCTTCATCAAGGAGGCCAGCGGGGACCCGAACTGGATGAACCGCTACATCGGCTACGAGTACACGGCCGCGCAGGCGGTCGGGCGCCGGGCGCAGAACGTCGTCGGAGCGCAGGCGTGCCTCGCCGGTGGCGCGCAGTTGCACACCCGCGCGAACCTCGACGCGCTCGGCGGGGAGATCGACACGACGACGCTCGCCGAGGACACCGTCACGACGCTGCTCACCCAACTCGACGGTCGCGCGGTGGTCTTCGACGGCAACGCCGAGTGCTACGCGGAGGAACCCGCTGACATCGTGGGTCTCTGGAAGCAACGCCTGCGGTGGTCGCGCGGGAACTTGCAGGTCGGCCGCCGCTTCAAGCACGTCTTCTTCCGACCCTCGCGCCTGCACCACCTCGGCAACTGGTGGTTCGGCGCGATGTGGTGGTCGACGTTGCTGCTCCCGGGGTTCATGGTGGTGTCGTCGGCGGCGCTCGTCACGCTGTGGTGGCTCGACGCCAGTCGTGGCCGTTTCGTCTTCGACCTGTTGTGGATCACCAACGCGCTGGGGTTCGTGTTCACCACGGTGTCCACGTTGCTCGTCGACCGCGGGGTGGCTCGTCGTAGTTGGCGGCAGGGCCTCGCTTTCCCCGGTCTGATCAGCCTGTTCGTCATGCTCTGGGTGCTCGCGCCCGCGCCGACGCGCGCTGTCGTCCGCGGCGTGTGCGAGGCGCTCGGCTGGGGTTGGACGCCCGAGGTGCGTCACCTGCTGGCCCTCGCGGCCTACCTCTGGATCGCGGTGTGCATGCTCGCGGCGTGGGGGCTGTACCGCCTGGACAAGCTGCGCACCCTCGGACCGGTCGGTGGCGTCCTGATGTTCGTGGTCGGGTACGGACCGTTGCTGTGTGCCATCACGTTCGCCGCCTACGTCGCCGAGGCCCGCGGCCAGGCCGCGACCTGGGACAAGACGGTCAAGACGGGGAAAGTGGGTGTGGCATGACCTCTCACCGCGCACCGGATGATCCGGTCGACGAACTCCGCCACGACCGGCGCCGCGAGAAACTGCTGCTGTGGAAGGGTGTTCTCGCCGCCGTCGTCGTCGCGGTCGTCATCGTGGTGCGACAGCTGTACCTGACGTGATTCCTCGTCGTCTTGAGGGTTTCTTGCGGCTGTCTCAGGGTAAAGAAGAGCTGACCTTTTCCCCCGGAGGTAGCTCATGTCCCCCTGGCGCACTCTCGTGCCCGCTCTGGCCGCCCTGGCCGTCACGGCTGCAGGTGTGGTGAGCGCCGGCACGGCCGGTGCCGATCCGGCGACCGGCGCGGCGGTGTCGTCGGCGTGGGACTGGATCGAAGCGCAGGGTGGGACCGGCACGTCCGTCGTGAGCACGTCGACCATCCGGCCGACCAAGACGTACGCGTCGACGGCCACGGGCGCGGTCAGCGGGACCTTCACCGTCGCGGGCATCACCGCACCGCCGGTGGTCAACCCGGCGTCGATCGCCGTGGACCGGCCGACCTCCGTCCCGTCGACCTACGCCAAGCCGGTGTCGGGTCACCTGACCGTGGCGTCGACGCCCGGCCGCTTCATCGTGCAGGCCTACAAGGACACCTCGTCGGGGCGGGTGCAGGTACCGCTGCAGGCCCCGGTGGACGTCGACGGTGACTTCACGATCGACCTCGGGGCGGTGAGCTCGCCGCCGAAGGGCACCTGGGCCCTCGGCCTGCTCGACGCCACGAACGCCTACGCGCCCTACGGAACCGCGTGGCCCGCCGCGCCGGTCTACGACGGCTGGATCGTGCGGGCGCTGGTGGTCACCGACACTTCGTACGTCGTGGGCGAGCAACCGGCCCGCACCGACGGCACGTTCGCCTTCGCGTCGAGCGCGCCGGGGGTCAAGTGCTTCCAACTGGTGGCAGCGGCGTCCGGTGCCGTGCTCGCCGAGTACGCCCCCGACTCCGGACTGGTCCGCAGCTACGCCGGCGGCACGACCGCGTCGTCGTACGACCAGGCGTTGGCGGTGACCACGGCGCTGGCGCTCGGCGAGGATTCCTCCGCTCTGACCGCAGGTCTGATCGCGATGCAGCGCACCGGCGGAGGGTTCGTCGACGTCGTCGACGTCCGCAACCCGGCCGGTCGGGCCGGAACGCAGTGGACGGGCAACAGTGCGGTCGCGGCGTGGGCGCTGTTGCGACGCGTGCAGACCATGTCGACCGCCGACGCCGACTACGCCGCGACCCGTCAGGCTGCGGTCCGGGCGACCACGTTCCTCAAGGCCCAGCGGCGTTCCGACGGTCTGCTCGACGCCGGTCAGTCCGGCGACGGGTCGCCCTCGCCCACCTGGGTCTCGACCGAACACAACCTCGACGCGTGGCACGCGCTGCGTCTCGCCGGGGTGGTGCTGGGCGACACCGCCGCGACGACCGCGGCCAACACGCTCGCCACCGCGATCGTGGCGAAGTTGTGGGACGCCTCCGCCGGCCACTTCCGGCGTGGCCTGTCCTCCGACGGCCCCGACGACACGGACGCGCTCGACGTCAGCTCGTGGGGCACGGTGTTCCTGCGGGCCATCGGCCGGTCCGACCTCGCCGCCCAGTCGCTCGCACACACCGCGGCCTTCGCGTCGGTCGACGACGGCCACAGCGGGTACCGCAGCTACCACCCGCAGCCGGTCTTCCCCGACGCCCCCGACAACGTCTGGGTCGAGGGGTCCGCCGGGGTCGCCCTCGCGCAGACCCGCAGCGGTTCCCCGTCGGCTGCCGCGGCCACCCTGTCGGACCTGCTGCCGTTGCAACGTCCCGACGGCTCGTTCCCCTACGCCACGACCGCGGACGACGCGACGTCGATGACGACGCAGTCCGCCGTCGCCGCCGCGACCTGGTTCGTCCTGGCCTCGCTCGCACCCACCGGATCGAGCATCTGGGACTGAGTCGGCGCCCGCCCCGGGGTGACGGCACACGACCGGCCACGCACCGTGGGGTCTCACCCACGACCGGGGCTCAGCTGGCCCCGTCCCCGTTGCCCAGGTCGTCGCGGTCGGGCTCGCCCGTGCGGTCGATGTTCTCGCGGGACTCGCGTTCGTCGTCGCCGGCGGCCGCGAGGGCTTCGGTGGCCGACGCGCCGCCGGTGGGCGTGTCGCCCTCGCTGCGGTCGTCGCTGGTCGGCTCGGAGCGGTCGGTGCTCATGTCGGACTCCCGTCGTGCCGGACCGGGGCGTACCCGTCCGGGCCGAGGACCCACGGCGGCGGTTTCGGCCCGTGACCCTCTCGTGCAGCCTGCCCGCCGGAGCGGACGGCTCAACCCGCCGTGGACGTCGGTTCGCCGTGGCGGGGACGGTCACGCGTCGGCCGTCTGGAACTCCGCGATCGTGGCGGCGACCGCCTCGTTGACCCGGGCGACCACGCGGCGGGCGGTCTCGAGGTCGTCGTCGCTGAACTCGGCCAGCGCGCCGTCGACCCGTTCGGCCAGCGGTTGGAAGAACGACCAGGACCGCGCGGTCACGCTCGGGACGCTGCGCAGGGTGACGAACCGGCGGTCGGTGTGTTCCCGCGAGCGCGCCACGAGGTTCGCCCGCTCCAACCGGTTGAGCAGCGACGTCGTGGCTCCGGAGGACAGCGAGATCCGCGCGGCGAGACGGGCGGGGGAGAGTGGTTCGCCCTGGTCCTCGGCGTAGAGGATCTCGGCGAAGGCGTTGGCGTCGGCGGAGTGGACGCCGAGCCACCGGGCCAGGTGGTGGGTGACCTCGGTGTAGCTCGCGGCGTACGACCGCAGGCCCTCGAGCAACGTGAACCAACGCTGCCGTGGGGCGTCGGACGCGGCGGGACCCGGATCCGTCACCGTCGCGTCACCACGCGGGTCACCGTAGTGGGAACGACCCCGGAGATGGTGGCGACGACCCGGGCGACCCGGGCGAGGTGGCCGCGGCGACGGCGTCGTCCGGGAGGTACACGTCGATCACCGGTGTCCGCAGTGAGCGGCTCAGCTCCACGAGCCGCTCGACCTCGTCCGCGGCGGCCTCGGCGTCGCCGTGCACCGTGATCACCGCGCGGCCCGGTTCGTACCGCAGGTTCGCCCGCCACGTCCGCGGGTCGTCGGTCGGCAACCAACGCTGCACCTCGCACGCGTAGCCCGCGTGCCGACGGTGGTACCGGACCGTGGGGACCTCGGGTTGCGCGAGGGGGTTCGGGACGGCCGTCAGCGGTGGTGGCCGCAGATCGGGGTGCGGACGGGCCTCCGACACCGGCGCTCACCTCCATCGCGAAGCAGCTCCACCATCGAAGCAGTTCCACCATCAAGGTAGGTCGCGTCGGAGACCTCCGCAAACAGTGCCCCGGGGACCACGGGGCCGGGTGGGCGCCCGACTCAGAGCAGCCCGTCGCGGGCGGCGGCGTGAACGGTCGGGACCGACGGCCGGAACCCGAACCCGCGCAGCAGCGAGCCGTCCATCCGGCCCGACCACGGCCGGGCGAGCGGCTCGGAGCTGGGGGCGACCGGGTTCCCGCCGAGTCGGGTGAGCTCGTACACGGTCACGGGGGCGTCGTCGGTGACGTTGACGACGTGACCGTCGAGCGCCCCGGTGAGGGCGAGCTCGAGGACCGCCGCGATGTCGCGGTGGTGGGCCACGGAGAAGGTGTGCGCGGGGTGCAGACCGAAGCGGCCGGCCAGGGCGCCGAGCGAGGCGAGATGGCCGTCCCCTTCCCCGTAGACGAACGGCAGCCGCGGGATGCTCCACGTCAGTCCGCTCTCGCGCAGCAGTCGTTCCGCGGCGATCTTGCTGGCCGGGTAGGCGAGGGTCGGGGAGCAGGTGTCGGTCTCGAGGGCCGGGCGTCCCGCGTCGGCGTCGTAGACGTTGCCGGTGCTGCTCATGACCACCCGCGCCGCGGGAGCGTGCTCGCGGACGGCGTCGACGAGGTGACGGGTGCCGTCGAGGTTCGCGCGCCAGATCGCCTCCTCGTCGTCGGTACGGAACAGCGCGGCGAGGTGCACGACGGCGTCGACGCCCTCGACCGCTGCGGTGAGCGACGCAGGCTCGGCCAGGTCGCCCCGCACGGCGGCGACACCCGCCGGCAGGTCGGCCTCGCCCCGGACGAGAGCGCGGCACGTGTACCCCGACCCGACCAGACGGGGCAGGGCCCGCGACCCGACGAGTCCGGTGGCTCCGGTGAGCAGAACAGTGGGCATGGTGATGGTCCTCTCGACTGATCGTCAGTACAACTGACGATCAGCGTAGCCGTAGACTGCGACCGTGCCCACCGACGGGGATCTCGGGCCTCGGCTCACCCGGCGGCTGACCTACCTGCTGAAGCGGACGTTGCTCGACGTCGAGGAGATCCAGCAGGAGTACCTCGCTCCGTCGGGCATCGGCGCACGCGAGCTGGCGGTGCTGTTGCTGCTCGACTCCCGGGCACCGGAGTCGCAACAGCGGGCGGGTGAACGCCTCGGTGTCGACCGCACCTCGATGGTCGGTCTGCTCGACGGGCTGGAGGCGAAGGGCCTCGTCGAACGGCAGGCCGATCCGAACGACCGCCGCCGCAACGTCGTCGCCCTGACCGACACCGGGCGGCGCACCCTCGCCGACGCCGTGAAGGCGAGCGACCGGGCCGAGCGTCGCGCCCTCGCCGCGCTCGACCCCTCCGAACGCGAGCAGTTCCGGGCGTTGCTCACCCGTGTGGCGTCGTCCCGCCGCGACCCGACCTGAGCAGCGCCGGCCGGCGTCGGTTCAGAGGGCGGCGGCGAGCCGGTGGTAGGCCGCGTTCCAGCGCAGTTCGTCGCGGAAGCGACGCGTGGTGGTCTCGCGGTCGATGAGCGCCAGTTCCGTGCGGGTGAGTTCGGCGAACCGGTCCACGGTCGCGGCGTCGAGTTGGGTGCTCAGGACGGTGTGGTGGGCGCCGCCCGCGGTGAGCCAGCACTCGGTCGAGGTCGCGAGGTCGGGGTGCGGTTCCCAGACCGCGGCGGCCACGGGCAGTGCCGTGAGTTCGGCATCCGGTTCGACGACCGTGACGGTGTTGCCGGTGAGACGGAAACGGTCACCGAGGTCGCTGATGCTCACGACGATGCCCTCCCCCGGGGCGGCGGTGAACCGCATCCGGACCGGGTCCTCGCGGTCGCCGATGCCCAGCGGGTGGATCTCGACCGTCGGGCGGCCCGCCGCGATCGAGGGGCAGACCTCGAGCATGTGCGCGCCGAGGATGCGCTGCGGGCCGGGACCGAGGTGGTACGTGTAGTCCTCCATGAACGACGCACCGCCGGGCAGTCCCGCGCCGATCGTCTTGAAGGTGCGCACGAGCACCGAGGTCTTCCAGTCGCCCTCGCCGGCGAAGCCGTAGCCGTCGGCCATCAGCCGCTGCACCGCGAGCCCCGGCAGCTGCCGTAGGCCACCCAGGTCCTCGAAGTTCGTGGTGAACGCACCGAAGCCGCCGTCGGTGAGGAACGTGCGCAGCCCGGCCTCGATGCGAGCCGCGTACCGCAGTGACTCGTGCCGCTCCCCGCCGATCGCGAGTTCCGGTGCGACCGTGTAGAGGTCGGAGTACTCGCCGACGAGCGCGTCGATCTCGGAGTCGGCGACCGCGTCGACCACGGCGACGAGGTCGTTGACGCCGTAGGTGTTCACCGCGACCCCGAAGTGCAGTTCGGCCTCGACCTTGTCGCCCTCGGTGACGGCGACGTTGCGCATGTTGTCGCCGAACCGGGCCAGCTTGAGCGACCGCATGTCCGCGATCCCGAGTGCCACCCGCGCCCAGCTGCCGACGGCGTCCCGCGTGCGGTCGTCGCCGGCGTAGCCCGCGACCGTCGTGCGCGGGATGTGCAGGCGGGTCTGGATGTACCCGAACTCCCGGTCGCCGTGGGCGGCCTGGTTGAGGTTCATGAAGTCCATGTCGATCGTTCCCCACGGCAACGACCTGTTCGCCTGGGTGTGCAGGTGCAGCAGGGGTTTGCGCAGACTGTCGAGCCCGGTGATCCACATCTTCGCCGGGCTGAAGGTGTGCATCCAGGCGATGACTCCGACGCAGTCCGGGTCGGCGTTGGCCGCGGTCATGGCCGCGCGGATGCCGCCCGACTCCTTCAGCACCGGCTTCCACACCACGGGCAGCGGGATCTGCGGGGCCTCGTCGAGCATCGCGGCGACGGCGCGGGACTGGTCGGCGACCTGCTCGAGGGTGTCCTCGCCGTAGAGGTCCTGGCTGCCGGTGAGGAACCAGACCTGCGGTCCGGAGGGGGTGGTCATCGGTGGGTCGTCTCCTCAGCGTCCGTAGACGTTCTGGTAGCGGTCGAAGAGCTTGTCGACGTCGTCCGTGGCGATGGGCAACGGTTCGCCGAGCTGCCGCGAGATGTGCACGGTGCGGGCGACGTCCTCGCACATCACCGCCGCCTTCACCGCGTCCTTCGCGGTCGGTCCGACGGTGAACACCCCGTGGTTCTTCATGAGCACGGCTGGGGAGCGCGATCCCGCGAGGGTCTCGACGATGCCGCGGCCGATGGAGTCGTCACCGATGAGGGCGAACGGCCCGACCGGGATCGGCCCGCCGAACTCGTCTCCCATCATCGTCAGCACGCAGGGGATCTCCTCGCCGCGTGCGGCCCACGCCGTCGCGTAGGTGGAGTGGGTGTGCACCTGACCGCCGACCTCGGGGCGGTGCCGGTAGACGTAGGCGTGCGCGGCGGTGTCGGAACTCGGCGACCGTTCACCGTCGACGAGGTTGCCGTCGAGGTCGCACACGACCATGGCCTCAGGGGTGAGTTCGTCGTACGAGACGCCCGAGGGCTTGATGACGAACAGGTCGGCGCCGGGTACCCGGGCGGACACGTTGCCCGCCGTCCAGACCACCAGCCCGTAGCGGACCAGTTCGGCGTGCAGGGCGGCGACGTCGGCGCGGATCCCGAGCACGACGTCGGGGTCGACGGTGGTCACGAGCTCTCCTGTTCGGTGTCGTCGGCGTGGTCACCGTGGTCGGGGGCACTCCCGCGCTCGGTGAGCGCGGCGTTGCGGATGCGACGCAGGCGGTGCATGGGGCCGTCGTCGGTCCGGCCGAAGTGCTCGACGAGGGCGACGTACTCGGCGTACAGGGCGTCGTACACGTCGGCACTCGCGTCGTCCGGCGTCCAGGCCGCGACCCGTCGCCGACCCATCGCGGCCGCCGCCGCCCGGATGTCGGGGTACTCACCCGCGGCGACCGCCGCGTGCATCGCCGAACCCAGCGCCGGTCCCTGCTCGGACTCCAGGATCGAGATGGGCATGCGCAGGACGTCGGCGTAGACCTGCATGACCAAGGGGTTCTTGAGCAGACCGCCGGCGGCGACGAACTCGGTCACCGGTACGCCCGCCTCGCGGAAGGTCTCGACGATGAGCCGGGTGCCGTACGCGGTGGCCTCGACGAGGGCGCGGTACACGTCCTCGGCGCGGGTGGCGAGGGTCAGCCCGACGATCAGCCCCGACAGCTCGTGGTCGACGAGGGGGGAGCGGTTGCCGTTGTTCCAGTCGAGGGCGACCAGGCCGTGCTCGCCGGGGGCCTGCTCCTGCGCGAGGCGGGTCAGCAACTGGTGCACGCTGCAACCCTCGGACTCCGCCCGTTCCGCGTACGAGCGCGGCACCGCGTGGTCGACGAACCACCCGAAGATGTCACCGACCCCGCTCTGGCCCGCCTCGTAGCCGAACAGGCCCGGCACGATGCCGCCGTCGACCACACCGCACATCCCCGGCACCTCGGCGAGGCGGTCACCGTTCATGACGTGGCAGGTCGACGTACCCATGATCGCGACCATCTGCCCGGGCTCGACGGCCTGCGCCGCCGGCGCAGTGACGTGGGCGTCGACGTTGCCCACGGCGACGGCGATGCCCTCCGGGAGCCCGGTCCACGCGGCCGCCTGGGCGCTGAGCTTCCCGGCGGCGGTGCCGAGCTCACCGATGGTCGCCTCGAGCTTGTCGTCGACGAACGTGGCGAAGTCCGGGTGGAGGGCCGCGAGGAAGTCCTCCGACGGGTAGTGGCCGTCCTGGCGGATGCCCTTGTAGCCCGCGGTGCACGCGTTGCGGACGTAGTCACCGCACAACTGCCACACGATCCAGTCGGCGGCCTCGACCCAGTGCGCGGTGGCGTCGTAGACCTCGCGGTCCTCCTCCAGCACCTGCAGGGCCTTCGCGAACTCCCACTCGGAGCTGATGAGCCCGCCGTACCGCGGCAGCCACGACTCGCCCCGTTCGGCCGCGAGGGCGTTGATGCGGTCCGCCTGCGGCTGCGCCGCGTGGTGCTTCCACAACTTCACGAACGCGTGGGGCCGGTCGGCGAAGTCGTCGAGCTCGTGGAGCGGGGTGCCGTCGGCCGTGGTCGGCACCACCGTGCACGCGGTGAAGTCGGTCGCGATGCCCACGACGTCCGTGGCGTCGACACCGGCGTCGGCGAGCGCCGCCGGCACCGCCTGCTGCAGCACCTCGACGTAGTCGTGGGGTACCTGCAGGGCCCAGTCCGGGGGCAGCCGCGTGTCGGTCCCGGGCAGGGACTCGTCGACGACGCCGTGGGGGTACTCGAGCACGGCCGATCCCAGTTCGGCGCCGTCGGACACGCGGACCACCACGGCCCGGCCGGACAACGTCCCGAAGTCCACGCCGACGACGAGAGCGGAGTCAGAGCTGGGCATCGGTCTCCCGAGGTCGGTGGCAGGTGGTGGTGGGTGACGGGGACGGACGGTCATCTGCGGCTGTTACCGCACACACGGCGAGGGTGGCACTCGTCCCGGGACCGTGTCAACGACGGCCGCGCCGCGACGCTCGCCGGGTGCTTCAGCCCTGGAAGGTGCGTGATCCGGGCTCCTGTGTATCGAAGCGGTAACGGAGAGATGACGGATGCTTGACAGCTCCAGGTCCTCACAGGATGTTATCGGTCACCACCGCGGGCAGCTCGTCCCGCTCGGCCTGTCCCGGGCCTCCCACCGGGTCCACCCTTCCCACCACAGAGGACGGATCGCATCGTGCGTCGTACACCCATCACCCTGGGAGCGGCAGTCGTCTCCCTCGCGCTCCTCGCCGGCTGCACCACCGGGGACACCGGCGACTCCGGATCCAGCGGCGAGCCCTCGGGCTCGGCCGCGGCCCAGCAGTCGCTGGGCGCCGACCAGAACGGCGTGCCCGCGGCGATCGTGGCGGCCGGCGGCACCGAGAAGCTGACCGAAGCCGTGCCCGACGGCGTCGAGGCGCAGTACGGGCCGGTGTGCAAGGCCTCCGACCTCGGCATCGGCAAGATCGACTTCAGCAAGGACACCATCGGCTGGGCGCAGTCGGAGAAGGAGGCCAACCCCTTCCGCATCGCCTCGACCAAGAGCCAGGTGGAGACCGCCAAGGCCAACGGCTGGAAGCTCATCACCACCAACGCGCAGTCGAACGTGCAGCAGGAGAACAGCGACATCAAGGGGATGATCGACAAGGGCGCGAAGGCGATCATCTTCTCCCCGATCAACTCCACCGGCCTCGGCGACGCGATCTCCTACGCCAAGGAGAAGAAGGTCGCCATGATCCCGGTCGACCGCAACATCACCGGCGTCAAGGGCTGCGAGGAGGTCGGCCCGCAGTTGGGTTCGGACTTCGTCGAGCAGGGCCGCCGTGCGGCCGATGCGATGATCAAGGCGACGGGCGGCACCGCGAAGCTCGCGATCCTGCTGGGCGCCTCGGGCGTGAACGTCACCGACGACCGCACCGCGGGGTTCCTCGACGAGCTCAAGGCCAAGAACGCCAGCGGCATCGAGGTCGTCTTCCAGCAGACCGCCGACTTCACCCGTGAGAAGGGCCAGAGCGTCACCGAGACGCTGCTGCGTGCGCACCCCGAGGTGAACGCGATCTACGCCGAGAACGACGAGATGGGCCTGGGCGCGCTCGCCGCGTTGGAGGACGCCGGCAAGGCCGGCACCGACAAGGTGCACATCGTGTCGATCGACGGCACGAAGGGCGCGGTGCAGGCCATCGTCGACGGCAACTTCGACGCGGTCATCGAGTCCAACCCCGCGTTCGGTCCGTCCTCCCAGGCCGCGCTCGAGGCGTACGTGAACGGTGACGGCGCACCGGCCGTCACGATCACGACCGACAACCAGTACGACAAGAGCAACGCGCAGCAGGCTCTCGACGACGGCACCGCCTACTGACCGACCCGGCCCGGGACCGACGCGTGGCTCCGCCCCACGTGTCGGTCCCGGGTCCGGCCGCCCGACCGACCGACGAGGAGCGCACCCGCGAGATGACCGCGACCCCCACCGCCGAGCCGACCCCTCCCGAGCCGACCCCGTCCGAGCCGGTCTCGTCAGGGCCGGTCTCGTCAGGGCCCTCATCCGGGCCGACCCTCTCGGTCCGGAACCTCAGCAAGAGCTTCGCGGGGGTCCGCGCGCTCGACGACGTCTCGCTCGACCTGCACGCGGGTTCCGTGCACGCGCTGGTCGGCGAGAACGGTGCGGGCAAGTCCACGCTCATCAAGCTGGTGACCGGGGTCTACACGCCCGACTCGGGCGTGGTGGTGCACCAGGGCGAGGAGACCTCGTTCTCCTCACCCCGCGCGGCCCAACAGGCCGGGATCGCGACGATCTACCAGGAGGTGAGCCTCGCCCCGCAGCTGTCCGTGGCGCGGAACTTCTTCCTCGGCCGGGCGTACACCCGCTTCGGCCGGCTCGACCTGCGGCGGATGAACCGCGAGGCCGCCGAAGGCCTCGCCCGGTTGGGGATCGTCGCCGAACCGCGTCGCCAGCTCGGCGAGCTCGGTCTCGGTGTGCAACAGATGGTCGCGATCGCGCGGGCGGTCTCGACCCAGGCGCGCGTCGTGATCATGGACGAGCCCACCTCGTCGCTGGAACCGCGGGAGGTCGAGAAACTGCTGTCGGTGGTGGACCTGCTGCGCCGCGAGGGCGTGGCCGTGGTCTACGTGTCGCACAAGCTCGACGAGGTCTTCCGCGCGTGCGACACCATCACCGTCCTGCGCGACGGCAAGCTCGTGTGGACCGGCCCCACGGCCGACACCAACCGCCGGCAGCTGATCTCGCGCATGCTCGGCCGTGACGCCGCCGAGTTCGACGACGGACGCGTCACCCGCCTGTCCGGGCGGGCACCGGTGGATCCCGGTGCGGCGCCCGTGCTGGAAGCGGTCGACATGCGGCGCAAGCTGGTGCTCGACGACGTCACCGTGCGCGTGCGGCCGGGCGAGGTCGTCGGCCTCGCGGGGTTGCTGGGATCCGGACGTAGTGAGACCGCCAAGGCCGTGTTCGGTGCACTGCCGCTGGATTCCGGCGTGGTGAGCGTCGACGGCAAGCGCCTGCGCCGGCAGAACCCGGCCACGCGGATCCGGCACCGGGTCGCGTTCCTGCCCGAGGACCGCAAGGCCGAGGGGATCATCCCGGACCTCTCGATCCGCGACAACATCGGCCTCGCCGCGTTGCCGCAGCTGACCCGTGCGGGTTTCGTGCGACGCGGCAAGCTCGACGAGATCGTCGACGTCTTCTTCCGCCGCCTGCGCATCAAGGCCTCGAGTCCGATGCAGAAGGTGTCGGAACTGTCCGGCGGCAACCAACAGAAGGTGCTGCTCGCGCGGCTGTTGTGCCTCAACCCCAAGGTGTTGCTGCTCGACGAACCGACACGCGGCATCGACGTCGGCGCCAAGGCCGAGGTGCAGAGCCTGGTCGCCGAGCTGGCCGAGAAGGGCATGGCCGTCGTGCTCATCTCGTCCGAACTCGAGGAGGTCGTCGAGGGGTCGGACTCCGTCGTCGTCCTCCGCGACGGCGCCCAACTCGCGACGCTCTTCGGCGACGACATCAGTGAGGACACGATCATGGACACCATCGCCGGCGCCGCCGACGAGAGCGCGGCCGTATCCGCCGGAGGGACGGCGTGAGCGTCGACGGGTCGGGCGGGGCGGTGCAGCTGTCCAAGGGCGTGGACGTCACGAAGGGTGTCGACGTCGCGTCGCCCGAGGACGTCGACTCGTCCCCGCCGACACCGCGTCGTCGCCGCACCGGGCCCGAACTCATCGGCGTCCAGGGCGGCCGATGGGGTACGTGGTTGCGCGAGCGCGGGGTCTACGGCGCCCTGTTGCTGTTGTTCGTCTTCAACGCGGTCGCCACGCCGAACTTCCTCACGCTCGAGACCATCCAGCTCTACGCGGTGCAGACGACCACGATCATCATCGTGTCGCTCGGCATGGCCCTGGTCATCGGCACCGGTGGTGTCGACCTCTCGGTGGGCGCCATCATGGCCATCGCTGCCGCCGTCACCGCGAAGGCCTTCACCGACGACGGGTTCGGCTTGCCCATCGGTGTGGCCATCGTGCTGGCGATCGTCGTGGCGGGGCTGTTCGGAGCCGTCAACGGGCTGGTGGTCGCGCTCGGCCGGGTCCAACCGATCGTGGCGACCCTGGCCATGTTGGTCGGTGGTCGCGGCATCGCCCTGGTCATCACCGGTGGTGCGCTGGTCGAGCTGTTCCCGCCCTTCTTCCAGACCGTGCGGCAGTCGGAGTTCCTCACGATCCCCGACATCTTCTGGCTGGCCCTGGTGCTCGCGCTCATCGTGTCGGTCGTGATCCGCCGGACCGGGTTCGGGTACCGCGTGCTCGCGATCGGCGGCAACCTGCGCGCCAGCCGGCTCGCCGGCCTGCCGGTGAAGCGCACGCTCGTCACCGTCTACACGATCTCCGGTGTGCTGGCGGGGATCGCCGGCGTCATCGCCACCGCCCGCATCCGCGCGGCCGACCCGTCCTACGTCGGCATCAACATCGAGCTCACCGCCATCACCGCGGTGGTGGTCGGCGGGTCGTTGCTGACCGGCGGCAAGGTGCGCGTGCTCGGGACCGTCGCCGGCGCGGTGCTCATCCAGTTGTTGGAGAACACGTTGACGGCCCAGAACGTCACGGACTCCATCGCCCGCATCATCGAGGCCCTCATCATCATCCTGGCCGTGTTCTCGCAGCGTCCCTCGAGGAGGAGCCGGTGACCGGCCCGCAGACGCCCGTGCCCGACGTCGCCGGCGGCGACACCGTCGTGGCCGCCACCACCGACAGTCGCGACGCGGCCATCGCCCGTGGCCGGGCGTTGACCTCGCTGTTCCTGCGCAACGGTGCGGTCGTCGCCCTCGTCGTGGTCGTGGTGCTCGGCGTGCTCATCGTGCCGACCTTCGGATCAGCGGACAACTTCCGCAACGTCGCGCTGGCCGCCTCGTTCATCGCGATCATCGCGGCCGGCATGACCTTCGTGATCATCAGCGGCGGCATCGACCTGTCGGTCGGGTCGACCTACGCGCTCGCGGTCATCCTGTCGGCGCAGTACTCCGTCTACGGCTCGGCGACCGCGATCCTCGTGCCGCTCGTGGCGTGCGCGGTCGTCGGCCTCGTACAGGGCCTGTGCATCACGTACCTGCGGCTGCCACCGTTCATCGTCACGCTCGCCGGCCTCGGTGGCGTTCGCGGCATCGTCTTCTTCATCACCGACGAAGGCAACCTCGTCCCGCGGGTGCCGGGCCGGCAGGCGTTCGAGGCCCTCGGCACCGGGCGGTTGCTGACCGTCGGCACGCCGGTGTGGATCGCGCTCGCCGTGTTCGCCGTCGGCTGGTTCGTGCTGAACCGCACGGCGTTCGGTCAGAACGTGCAGGCCATCGGCGGCAACCAGTCCTCCGCGGAACTCATGGGTCTGCCCGTGCGCCGGGCGACCACGTCGGTGTACGTCATCAGCGGCCTGTGCGCGGCGGTGGCGGGCATCCTCACCACCGCCCAGTCCGGTGGCGGTCAGGAGGCTCGCATCGGCGACGCCTACGAGTTGCAGGCGATCGCCGCGGTCGTCATCGGCGGCACCCTGCTCGCGGGTGGTGTCGGGTCGATCATCGGCACGCTCGCGGGCGTGGCCTTGTTGTTCGTCATCCAGAACCTCATCGTGCAGGGCGCGAACCTCAACAGCTACGTCCAGCAGGTGGTCTCGGGCCTGTTCCTGCTGGCCGTGGTGGTGGTGCAGGCGACCGTGAGCCGGCGCAACGCTCCACCGGGTACCTGACGCAGTCGGCGCGGGCGCACGCTCACCCGCGCCGGGTCGACGCCCGTTCGACCAGCACCGGCGCGATGAGCACGGAGCGTCGCGACGTCGCCCCGTTGATCTGCTCGACCAGCAGTTCCACGCCCGCCCGGCCCACGGCCCCGAAGTCCTGGACCACCGTCGTGAGCGGCGGCGTGAAGTACTCCGACTCGGGAACCCCGTCGAAACCGACGAGACCGACGTCGCCGGGGATGCTGCGGCCCGCCTCGTGCAACGCGCGGGCGAACCCGAGCGCCATGTGGTCGTTGGCGGCGAACACCGCGGTGCACTCGGGCACACGCGCGAGCAACCGGCCGGCCTGGTACCCCGACGCCGGGCTCCAGTCACCGCGCACCACCGGGGGTTCCTCGACCCCGGCGGCGGCGAGGGTGTCGCGCCACCCGGCCTCCCGCGCCCGGCTGTCGTTCCAGTCGTCCGGCCCGGCGACGTGCCACACCGTGGCGTGACCCTGCTCGAGCAGGTGGCGGGTGGCCAGCACCGCCCCGGCGTACTGGTCGACGCTCACGGTCGCGACGTCGTCGCTCAACGGGCGGTCGACCGTGACCACCGGGATCCCCTCGGGCACGACCGACGACACGATCTCCGTGGCCGCGTCGAGCGGCAGCACCATGAGCAGTCCCGCGATCCCGTGGCCCAGCAGGCGGTCGACGGCGTCGTGCAGGCTGTTGGTGTCGTGATCCGTCAGGTCCTCGACCGTGAAGGTCATCGCCGCGGCCCGGGCGGCGTGGCTGAGCCCCGCCACGATCGCCGCAGGCCCGTACAACGTCGAACTCGGGGCGACGACCCCGATGACGTTGGACTTCCCGGTCGCGAGCGCCCGTGCCGACATGTTGCGGCGGTAGCCCAACTCGTCGATGGCGCGCCGGACCTTCTCGCGTGTCGCAGGTGCCACGTGCGGGCTGTCGTTGAGCACACGGGACACGGTCTGGTGCGAGACGCCGGCGCGCGCCGCGACGTCGAGCAGGGCCGGGCGTCGCGACGACGGGAGCGCGACCACACCGGCGTGGCCCTGGTCGTCCTGATCGCCGGTGTGAGCCGTCACAACGCACGTTCTACCAGACCGCTACGGATGATTCTCCCCGAGTGCGAGTCGTCTCACGCCCGGATGGGAGCGCTCACCGGACAACGGGCGAGTGGTCACCTTCCCGTCCGAGTGGGCACGAAACACCCCCCACTCACGGGGGGAGGTGCCCACTCACCAGGGTCAGGGGGACGAGGTCAGGGGGGCGGGACGGGGAGGCCGAGGTGGTCGCGCAGGGTGGTGCCGGAGTACTCGGTCCGGAACCGGCCCTTGTCGCGCAGCACGGGGACGACCTGGTCGACGAAGTCGTCGAGGCCGCCGGGGTTGAGGTGCGGGGTGAGGACGAAACCGTCGGCGGCGTCGGCGTCCACGTGACGGAGCAGGTCGTCGGCCACCTGCTCGGGCGTACCGACGAACGACTGGTGGGACGACATCTCGGCGGCGGTCTCGCGCAACGTCAGGCCGTCACGGCGCGCGGTCTCGCGCCACTGCGCCGCGACCGCCGGTCGGTCCAGCCGTTTCGTGGCCGCCCGTCCCTCCGAGATCTCGCCGTCGGTCACCGGGTCGAAGGACGGCAGGGGGCCGTCGGGGTCGTGGTCGGACAGGTCGGTGTTCCACACCTGCTCGGCGAAGGCGATCGCCGTCGGGGCGCTGACCTGCTGGAACCGGATCCACCGCGCCCGCTCGGCGGCGTCGTCGGCGCTGGTCCCGAGGACCCACGACACCGCGGGCATCACCGTGATCGCGTGGGCGTCGCGGCCGGCCGCCACCGCGCGGGCGCGGATGTCGGACACGAACGCCCGGCCGGCCTCGAGGTGGCTGTGCCGGGTGAAGATGACGTCAGCGGTCGAGGCCGCGAAGTCACGGCCCTCGCCGGAGTCCCCGGCCTGGATGATCACCGGGTGACCCTGCGGGCTGCGGGGCACGTTGGCGCTGCCCCGCACGTCGAACTGCCGGCCGTGGTGCTCGACCTCGTGGGGTTGCTCGCCGGCGGGCCAGCTGTCCCAGAACGCCCGCGCCACCGCGGTGAACTCCGCGGCACGGGCGTAGCGGTCGGCGTGGTCGAGGTAGCCGCCGCGGCGGAAGTTGGCCCCGGTGAAGGCGTCCGACGACGTCACGATGTTCCACCCGGCGCGACCGCCGGACAGGTGGTCGAGCGTGGCGAAGCGCCGTGCCAACTCGTACGGCTCGTTGAACGTCGTGTTGACCGTGGCGGCGAGGCCGAGCCGTTCGGTCACGGCGGCGAGAGCCGACAACACCGCGATCGACTCGGGCCGGCCCACGACGTCGAGATCGTGGATGCGGCCCTTCTGCTCGCGCAGGCGCAGCCCCTCGGCGAGGAAGAAGAAGTCGAAGGTGCCGCGCTCCGCGGTGCGGGCCATGTGCTCGAAGGAGCTGAAGTCGGTCTGCGAACCGGACGCCGGATCCGACCACACCGTGGTGTGGTTGACGCCCTGCAGGAATGCTGCCAGGTGCAACGGTCGTGTGCTGCTCACGCGGGCACCTCGAACCGGTTGGTCGGCCGCGGCAGACCCAGACGCTCGCGCAGGGTCGACCCGAGCGGGTGACGTTCCGGTCCGCGCCGACCACCCGCCGTGAGGCCCGTGAGCAGGTCGGTGACGGCGTCGGCGCTCGCGGTGGGCCCGCCCAGTTCGACGCCGTCGACGTCCCACCCGTCGACCGCACGCAGCAGGGCGGACACGTCGAGGCCGTGCGCGCCGGCCAGGACGCGCACCGGTCGGCCCGCGGTGTCGTCCCGCACCCGCTGCACGGTCGCGGCGAGCGCGCCGTCGTCCGGCGCCGAGCCGTCGACCACGACGACGTCGGCGTGTCGTGACACGAGGGGCCAGCGCGGGTCGTCGTCCGCGGCGCCGGCCGCGAGTCGGAGGACGACCACGGGCTGGCCGCCGGGGGTGCGCGGCACGATCGACGGCCCCGTGATCGAGAACGTCGCGTCCGTGCCCCGCACCGTGGCGTCGACGTGGTGGAGGCGGTCGACGTCGACGTAGCGACCGGTGGCCCGGTCGCGGATGACGGCGTCGTCGTCCCAGCTGTCCCAGAGGGCGCGGACGGCGTCGACGACGTCGAGGGCCTCGGTCCACGCGGCCGCGGCGGTCGGTGCCGGACGCCGGCCGATCACCCGGGCCGACTCGACGTCGAGCGCGACGTCGACGGTCCACGCGCCGCGGCCCAGGCTGACCAGGTCGAGGGTCTGGGTCGCGGTGGCGACGTGGAACGGTTCGGTGTGGGTGGTCGTGACGGTCGGGGCGAGGCCGGTGGTGCGGGTCCGGGGAGCGAGGTGGCTCGCGGTGGCGAGCGCGTCGAGACGCGGACCGTCACCGGCGAACCGGTCGTCGAACGCGATCAGGTCGACCCCGGCGCGGTCGGCGTGGGTGGTGAGCCGGACCACGTGGTCGACCGTGCGCGGGTCGAACCGGAGCCCGACCAGGAAGGTCACGACGTGGGTCCGACGCCCGGCCCGCGCAGCGTCGGCCGCCAGGCGTCGAGCCAGGGCTGGTAGGTGGCGGGGTCCTCCCACGCGCTGTCCAGCACGTAGAGCCCGCGGGTCGGCACGCTCGCCCCGAGTTCGGTCAGCACCGGGACCAGCGCGTACTCCGGGGCGAGGGTGTGCGCGGGCCCGCCGCCGAGCATCAACGGCACGGCGGTGACCCCCGACCACCCACCGGCTGCCACCTGGTCGAGGAAACACTTGAGGACGCCGGTGATCGAGCCCTTGTAGGTCGGGCTCGCCACGACCACGAGGTCCGACGCCGCGACGGTGGCGACGGCCGCCTTGACGCCGTCGTCACCCCAGCCGAGCAGGCTCGGGCCGAGGGTCACGACGTCGACGACGTGGTCGGGCTCCCGGTCGGTCAGCAGCCGGGCGAGCAGGGTCGCGGCGGCGAGCGTGCGGGAGCCGGGCTTGGGGTTGCCGGCGACGACGGTGACGGTCAGCCCGGCAGCATGCATGCCTACGAAACTAGTGGGGTACCTCTCTCCCTGCCACCAGCTGGTGATCGACGAGGCACGATGGGACCCGCGATGACCGCCACGATGAGCACCGTCGTCATCGTCGGTGCCGGCCCCGCCGCGGTGTCACTCGTCGAACGGCTGGTCGCGAACCGGCCGCAGGACACCCGGGTCGACGTCCACCTCGTCGACCCCCACCCGCCCGGGTCGGGCCGGATCTGGCGGGCCGACCAGTCACCGCTCATGCGGATGAACTCGATGGCCGCGGACGTCACGATGTTCCTCGACGAGACCTCGACGGCCACCGGTCCGGTCGTGGCCGGGCCGACCCTCGCCGAGTGGGTCCGGACCGTACCGGCGGACGAGCTCCGCGACCCGTCGCTGCTGCCCCTCATCCGGTCGGTCACCCCGACCACGTTCCCGGACCGACGGGTCCAGGGTGAGTACCTCGCGTGGGTGCTCGCCCGGGCCGCATGTGACGGTGGCTCAGACGTGGTCGTCCACTGCCACGAGGCCGAGGTGGTCGACGTCGCCGATGGCGCGCCCCAGACCGTTGCACTGTCCAACGGAGGTCGGATCCTCGCGGACGTCGTGGTGTTCGCCCTCGGCCACGTCGACGTTGAACCGCAGACGCGCGACGACCGCCCGGGCGCACGGCACATCGCTCCCGCCTACAGCGCCGACGTCCCCTGGTCGGAACTCGGCGCAGGGGAGGACGTGCTGGTCAACGGTCTCGGCCTGGCCTTCGTGGACATCGCGCTCCTGCTCACCGAGGGCCGCGGCGGTCGCTTCACCGCCCGGCCCGACGGCCGGCTCGACTACCACCCGAGCGGAGCCGAACCGGTGCTGTGGGCGGGGTCGCGACGCGGGGTCGTCCACCACGCCAAGACCGGCTACCCCCTGCAGGGTCCCCGGCCGCCACTGCCCGCCCTGTTCACCGGTGAGGTCGTCGAGCGTCTGACCGCCCGGGGCGGGCTCGACTTCCGCCGTGACGTCTGGCCGTGGATCGCGGCGGACGTGCGCTTCGCCCACCACCACGAGCTGTTCCACGCTCACCCGGACCGCGTCGCCGGCACGTGGGAACAGGTCGAGGCCCTCCTGCGTCGCGTCGATCCGGCCACCGGTCAGCCCGTCGACGACGACGCGGTCGACGCGTTGGTGCCGGATCCCACCGACCGTCTCGACCTGCAGGCGCTCGACCGACCGTTGCAGGGGGTCACGTTCGCGGACCTCGACGCGGCGCAGGAGTTCGTCACCTCGGGCGTCGAGGCCGATGTCGTGAGGCGTCGTGATCCCCGGTACAGCGCCGACCTCGGCGCGTTCCTCGGCCTGCTCACCTCGTACGTCCAGGTCGCCCGGCTGGTGCAGGTGGGTGCGTTCGCGCCGGTGAGCCTGCTCGTTGACGTCGACGGGTGGTGGAAGGGCTGGTTCAGCCACCTGGCGAGCGGTCCGCCGCCGGACCGCGCCCTGCAACTGGCGGCCCTCGCCCGGGCGGGTGTCATCCGCTTCGTCGGTCGGCTCACCGGGGCGCGCCGCGACGGCTCGACCTGGGTCGCCACCACGCCGTCGGTGCCGGGGGCCGAGGTCCGGGCTGGGGTGTTGGTCGAGGCGCGGTTGCCGCGACCCCACGTCGGGCGCGCGCCCGGGCCGCTCCTGCGTCGGTTGCTCGAGCGCGGGGCCGTCAGCGAGGAGGTGCTCGAGAGCGCCGACGGCACCGAGGTCACGACCGGTCTGCTGCGGGTCGATCCCGTCGGCCGGGTCCTCCGGGCGGACGGCCGGGCCGACCCCGACCGTTTCGCCGTGGGCATCCTCACCACCGCCCGCGCGGCCGCGGCGTTCAGTCGGCCGCAGACCGACGCGGCGACGTTCCGCACCACCGACGCGCTCGCCCGGGCCGTGCTCGAGCGACTCGTCCCACGCGCCTGACCTCGGACGTCACCAGCGCCAGCGACGGACTTCGTCGACGTCACGGCGGATCTGGTCGACGAGCGCGTCCTCGCTGTCGAACGTCAGCGTGCGACGCAGGTAGTCCATCACCCGGACCGACATCCGACGCCCGTAGAGGTCGCCGTCGAAGTCCAGCAGGTGGGCCTCGACGCGCAGGTCGACCCCGCCGTAGGTCGGGTTGGTGCCGACCGAGAGCGCGGCGAACCGGGTGAGCGGGACCGACCCCACCCACCGTGGGACCTGCACCTGCGCGACCCACACCCCGTCCGCCGGGACCGGGCTGTCGGGATCAGGATCCACGTTGGCCGTGGGGAATCCCAGCAACCGGCCGCGGGCCTCACCGTGGACGACGATCCCCGTGACGACCGTCCCCGCGCCCCGCGACGAGCGCAGGCGTGGGTCGAGGGCGCCGGTCACGGGGCCAGCCGCCCGTACCGGCTGTCGTGGAACACGAGCGGGGGCAGGGTGTGGTCGGCGTCGAGGTCGTGCACCTCGAGCACGACGATGTCGTGGTCGCCCGCCGGCACCTGCTGCACGATGCTGGCGTCGATCCACCCGGTCGCGCCCTCGAGGAACACCGCACCGTCCGGGCTCGCCCGCCACGGCAGGCCGTCGAAGCGGTCGGCCACCCGCGCCGCGAGTTGCCGACCGGCGCGCTCCTGCCCGTCCGCGAGGATGCTCACCCCGAGCCGCGGGGCCGCGCGCAACGACGACCACGTCCCCGACGTGTGCGCGACGCAGATCGACACCAGCGCGGGCTCGAGCGACACCGACGTGAACGAGTTCGCGGTGATGCCGAGCGGGCGGCCGTCGACCACGGCGGCGACCGCGGTGACGCCGGTGGGGTAGGAGCCGAACACCCGCCGCAGGCGGGCGGGATCGAGGACGACGGTTCCGTGCATGGGGTTCTCCACCTCGTCAGTGCTCCGGTGACCAGCCGAGCGCCGGCGCGACGGTGCGGGCGACGTCGTCGAGCAGTTGCACGTTGTCCGCCAGCCCGAACGCCGGCGGCAGGAACAGCACGAGTTCGTCGGCCACCGTGAGGCCGGGGTCGGCGAGGACGGACGCGACGACGTCGTCGGGATCGCCGTGGTGCACGGGGCTCATCGCCATGCCGCGAGGGAGTTCGGCGGTGAGGACCGTCGCGAGAGCCCCGGCGGGCCGCGACGCGGTGGGTCCGGCGGACCGACGTTCGGCGTCGTACGCCGCGTAGCGCTCGCGCTGCTCGGGGGTGGTCGCCGGGAGCACCGACGCCGCCACGGCGACGGGCGGGGCATCCGTGCCGTGGGTGGCCTCCCACGCCGCGCGGTAGGCCGCGACGACGGCCGCCTGGTGCTCGGGGAACGACCGGCCCTCCGGGACGTCGTGCAGGATCGTGCCGGTGATCAGGCGCAGGCCCTGCCGGGCCGCGGCGACCGCCGACGACACGCTCCCGGAGCCGTACCAGATCCGGGAGCGCAGGCCGGGGGAGTGAGGGGTGACGCGCAGCGGGGTGCCGACGGGCGGCCCGTTCACCCCCTTCGCGACCGTGACCGTGTGCAACGTTTCACCGGCGACCCCGGCGAGGAAGCGTGCGAGGCGCCGCTGCCCCTCGGTGCGGGCGTCGACCTCGACCGCGCCGAACACGTCGTCCCACGTGTCGGTGCCGCTGGAGAACGCGAGTTGCAGGCGCCCCCCGACGAGGAGGTCGGTGGTGCCGGCGGCCTCGGCCAGCAGGACCGGTTCCTGGTAGCGCGCCGGGATCACCGCACTGCCCAGGGTGATCCGGGTGGTGTGCTGGCCGGCCGCGGCGAAGAACGGCAACGGCGAGGACAGGTAGTTGTCGAAGTGCCGCTGGTACGCCCAGCCGGACTGGTACCCCATGCGCTCGGCGGCCACGAACAGGTCGATGCCCTCGCGCAGCCCGCGCGCCGCGCCACCGGTCGGGAACGAGACCCGGGTGTTGAACCCGAGCCGCAGCCCGACCCGCCCACTCACACCGGGCTCCCGTCACGCTCACGCTCGAGGGCGAGCCGACCGGGGACGGCCGCGAGGAGCTCGCGGGTGTAGGGGTTCTGCGGATGCGAGAACACCTCGGCCGCCGCCCCGGACTCGACGACGCGGCCCTGGCTCATCACCGACACCGTGTGGGCGATCTCGGCCACCACGGCGAGGTCGTGCGAGACGAACAGGTACGACAACCCCAGCTCGGCCTGCAGGTCGGTCAGCAGCGTCAGCACCTGCCGCTGCACCGAGACGTCGAGCGCCGACACCGGCTCGTCCAGCATGAGCAGGGCGGGTTCCAGGGCGAGGGCCCGGGCGATGGCGACGCGTTGGCGTTGCCCCCCGGACAGCTCGGCCGGGAGTCGGTCGAGGTAGCTGCCGGGCAGGGCCACCAGGTCGAGCAGTTCGGCCGCCCGGGCGCGACGGCTGCGGCGGTCGCCGACCCGGAAGCTCACCAGGGGCTCAGTGATCGACTGCGCGACGGTGAAACGGGGGTCGAGCGTGGCGAACGGGTCCTGGTGCACCAGTTGCGCCGCGCGTCGCAGTGGCCGCTGCTGACGCCACGACAGGCCGGTCAGGTCCGCCCCGGCCAGGACGACCGACCCGGAGGTCGCGGGCTCCAGACCCAACGCGATGCGCAGGGTCGTGGTCTTGCCGCAGCCGCTCTCACCGACCAGGGCGTGGGTCCGCCCACGGGGCACCTGCAGGGAGACCCCCTCGACGGCGTTGAAACCCCGCTCACCGCGACGCGCGTCGCGCACGGGGAACGTCTTGCTGACGTCGGTGAGCACCAGGACCGGCTCGGGCTCGGGCCGGTCGCGGACGTCGTACCGGGCGGTGAGGACACCGCCGTGGGCGAGGCCGGGTGCGGCCGCGATGAGCCGGCGGGTGTAGTCCTCCTCGGGCGTGACGAGGATGTCGGCAGGTGCGCCCTGCTCGACGACCCGGCCACCCTGCATGACGACCACCCGGTCCGCGCGGTCGGCTGCCACCGCGAGGTCGTGGGTGATGATCAGCAACGAGATCCCCTCGTCACGCACGAGCTGCTCGAGGTGGTCGAGGATGCGTTTCTGGACGGTGACGTCCAGGGCACTGGTCGGTTCGTCGGCGATGATCAGCTTCGGGCGGCCGGCGAGCGCGATCGCGATGAGCACCCGCTGCCGCAACCCGCCCGAGAGCTCGTGGGGGTACTGCCGCGCCCGCAGTTCCGGGTCGGGCACGCCCGCTCGTTCCAGCAGCTCGACGACCCGCGCGTCGCGTCCGTGTTCAGCACGGTCGTCGGGGTGGATGGCCTCGGCGACCTGTGCACCGACCCGCCGCACCGGGTTGAGGCTGACCAGCGGGTCCTGCGGCACGAGTGCGACGACCGAGCCGCGCAAGCGCCGGAGCACCCGCTCCTTCGCGCCCACGGTCTCGACGCCGTCGACCACGATGGAACCGCGGGTGATGCGGCCGTTGTCCGGCAGCAGGCCGATGAGCGCGTTCGCGGTGGTGGTCTTGCCGGATCCCGACTCGCCGACGATGGCGACGACCTCGCCCGGCGCGATGCTGAGGTCGAGGCCGGTCACCGCGGGCTGGACCTTCCGCCGCCGCTCGTACCCGACGTCGAGGTCGGAGACCGTGATGATCGGCGTCGTCACCCCGCTCACCGCTCCAACTCCTGCAGCGTCTTGGAGATGTGGTTGAGCGAGAGCACGAGCAGCGCGACGAACAGGCCCGGCAGCAGGCTCAGCCACCAGGCCGTGATGAGGTAGTCGCGGCCGTCGGCGATGAGCGTGCCCCACTCGGCGGCGGGCGGCGCCGCGCCGAAGCCGAGGAAGCTCAGCGAGGCGATGGCGATGATGGCGACACCGGCGTCGAGCACGGCGAGCACGGCCACCGGCCCCCACGAGTTCGGCAGGACGTGGCGCACCAGCACGCGCAGCCACGAGGCGCCGCCGGCGCGGGCCGCCTCGACGTAGGGCAGCGTGCGGACCTTGAGCACCTCGGCCCGGGTGGTCCGGGCGAACCCCGGCACGATCCCCACCCCGACCGCCACGGCCACGGGCAGGGTGCCGTAGCCGAGGGCGGTGACGATCGACAGCGTGAGCAGCAGGCCGGGGATGGCCAGCATGACGTCGACGACGCGCATGAACACGGCGTCGACGATCCCGCCGACGAAACCGGCGAGGACACCGATCGTCAGTCCGGCCACCAGGGCGATGCCGACCGCGATGACCGTGGCGCGGATGGTCAGTTCCGATCCGAACAGCACACGGGTCCAGAGGTCACGGCCGTAGTTGTCGGTCCCGAACAGGTGGGCGCCGCTCGGGCTGAGGAACGTCGCCGAGGTGTTGGTGTCGTACGGGCCGTACGACGTGAACAACGACGGCCAGAACGCCGACACGACGACGAACGCCACGTACAGGGCCGCCACGATGAAGACCGGCCGGCGCAGCAGCAACCGCCAGCGGGCGCGCCGGTCCCGCCACCGACCGTCACCACGGGGTCCGGGTGCGGCGGGTGGTCCCTGCCGGCCGGACGAGGTGTCCCCGCCCGCGACCGGTGTGACGGCGGACAGCGGGACGGCGTCGAGGTCGACGGTCACAGCGCACCTGCTTCCGGAGCGGCGGCGGCCCGCACCCGCACCGCACGGCGACGGCCGTGGGTGATGCGGGGGTCGAGCAGCGGGTAGAGCAGGTCGACGACGAGGTTGACGACGACGAACACGGCCGCGGCGATCGTCACGACGGCGAGCACCACGGGGACGTCCTGGGAGAGCACGGACTCCTGCGCGAGTTTCCCGATGCCCTCGCGGGTGAAGATGGTCTCGACGACGATCGAGCTCGTGACCGTCAGGCCCACGATCACGCCCAGGATCGTCATCGCCGGGAGGGCGGCGTTGCGGAACGCGTGGCGCAGGTGCACGGCCGCGCGCGAGAGGCCCTTGGCGCGGGCCGTGACGATGTAGGGCTGACGCAGCGTCTCGTCGAAGCTCTTGACCAGCACCTGGGCCAGCACGGCCGAGGTCAACACCGACACGGTGACCACCGGCAGCACCAGCGACTGCAGACCCTGGGTGCCGGTCGCCGGGAACCAGCCCAGCTTGAACGACAGGAACTGGATCAGGAACAGGGCGACGAAGAACTGCGGGAACGACGCCCCGAGGGCGGGCAGCCGCGTGAGGAACACCCGCAGCGGGTTCCACCGGACGTACGTGGCGACCGCCGCGAGGGTCGTGCCGGCGATCAGGGACACCACGGCGGCGCCGGCGCTGAGCTGCAGGGTCGGGCCGAGGCGTTGGGCGATCAACTGCGAGACCGGCTGGTTCTGCGTGAGCGACAGGCCGAAGTCGCCGTGGACGGCGCCCGCGAGATGGTGCCAGTACTGCGCCCACATCGACTGGTCCAGGCCGAAGCGGTGCTCGAGCGCCGCCAGCTGCGCCGGGGTCAGGCTGTCCTCCTGGACCCCCGCGGCAGCCAGTTGCAGTTCGAGCGGATCACTCGGCAGCAGGTAGAGGATCGCGAAGGTCGCGGTGAACGCAGCCCACAGCACCACCACCGCTTGGGCGACGCGCCCTGCGACGTAGCGGAGCACGACTCGTCAGCCCTTCCACACGTCGTTGAGCCGCAGGAAGCTCTCGGACGTGAACGCGAACCCGTGCACCTTCTTGCTGACCCCCGCTTCCTGCACCCGTTCGAACAACGGGAACGCGACGCCCTGCTCGAGGAGGTAGCTCTGCAGGTCGGCGTACGCCTTCGCGCTCTGGTCCTGGTCGGTGGTCTGCACCGCCTGGGTGAACAGGTCCGTGATCTTCGCCGTGACGTCGGGGGACGCCGACCGGTTCGCCAGCGCCTTGGAGTTCGCGACGGCCGGGTTGAGGATGAACTGCAGCGCGCCCGGATCCGCCCGGGTGAAGTACGTCTGGGTCAGGTCGTAGTCGCCGTCCTTCTGGTACGTCGCCTGCTGGGCCGGGGTCAGCGTCCGCAGGTCGATCTCGATGCCGACCTCCTTCAGCTGTGCCTGCAGCAGTTCGGCGCCGGCGCTGAACTGCGACACCGGGTAGTCGAGGGCGAGCTTCTTGCCGTCCTTCTCACGGATCCCGCCGCTGCCGACCTTCCAGCCGGCGTCGTCGAGCAGTTGCTTCGCGCCGTCGGGGTCGAAGGCGAGCTTGTCCGACTGCGACGTGAAGTACGGCGTGGTCGTGTCGAACACGCCCTGGACCACGGGGTAGTCCGGCCCGAAGATGGTCGACGCGTAGGTCTTGAGGTCGATCGCCTTGTACAGCGCCTGCCGGACCTTCGGGTCGCTCAGCGGCCGGCCCGCCGAGGTGTTGGCGAACTGGGTGTAGGCCACACCGGGCAGGGACCGCTTCTCGACCGTCGCGCCCGAGGCCTGGATCAACTTCTGGTCCTGCGGGGTGAAGGGGTTGCGCGGCCAGGCGATGTCGATGGCGCCGCTCGTGAGGTTGCCGACCCGGACGCTGTCCTCGCTCACGTAGTTGAACGTGACCTTGTCGAGGTAGGCGTCGTTCTTGTTGTCCACCAGCGACGAGCCCCAGGCGTACCCCTTGCGCTTGGTGATGACCGTCTCGACCTTCGGGGTGTAGTGGTCGAGGACGAACGGGCCCGACCCGATCACGCCCTTGCCGGTGCACCGGTCGGCGGGTGACTCCTGGAACTCCGCCGGGTCGGTGATGGCGAGGTTCGTGGTCGAGGTCGCCTGCAGGAACGACGAGTTCGGCTTGCTCAGGGTGAACTGGACCGTCGACGCGTCGAGCGCCTTCGCGCCGGTGAGCCCCTGGATGTACGAGGCGCCGTACGCCGTGCCGTTCGTCGCCTGCACCGTGGCCAGCCACCCGGCCGCGTCGTCCGCCACCACCTGGGCGTCGACCTTCTTGCCGTTGCTGAAGGTCACGCCGTCGCGCAGGGTGAAGGTGTAGGTCAGGCCGTCCGGACTGACCTCCCACTTCGTGGCCAGCCACGGCTTGATCTCGCCGGTCTGCGGGTCCTGGTCGGTGAGGGAGTCCGCGAAGTTGCGGATGATCGTGCGGTGCTCGATCCAGTAGACCTGGAACGGGTCGATGCAGGAGAACGCCGGGTTGTCCGGGAAGAAGGAGACCTTGAGGTCACCGCCGGACCTCGGCGGGCCGGAGGCCGCCGAGTCGTCGCCACCGCTGCCGCACGCTGCGAGGGTCAGGCCCGCGACGGCGGTGAGGGCGGTGAGGGTGAGGCGGCGACCGGGCCGGGCCCGTCGGGTGGAGGTCATGGCAGATCCGTTCTGGGAATGGGTGTTCAGGGACCGGGAGTGGCGAGGACGCGTCGTCCGCCGGCGACCAGCGCGGCGTCCTCCTGGGGCGGGTGGACCCTGATACAGAGCGAATCGCGCAGGTGACGCTCGAGCGGCTGGTGCCGGGAGAGGCCGGGGTTGCCCAGGGCCGCCACCGCGGTCTGCGTCGCCGCGACCACCGCGCGGCCGATGCCGACCTTGACCGCGGAGAGTTCAGGAAGGACCGAGTCCTCGCCGGCCTCGAGCCGGAGTAGTGCACCGTGCAACAGTGTCTCGGCGGTCACGACCTGCAGGTCGATCTCGCCGGCGACGGCCTGGATCCGTTCGGTCTCGGCGATGGGCCGCCCGAGGGTCGAGGGCACACGGTGGCGCGCGTAGTCGGCGAACGCGGCCCGGGCGGCGCGGGCCACGCCGATGTAGAGCGCGGGGTGTCCGAAGCCGCCGGGTCCGGCCGTGGCCGCCGGGTCGCGGTAGCGGCCGTCCGCGCCCCGGGGGATCTCGACGAACGCGTCGAGCGGCAGCACGACGTCGTCGTACACGACGTCGTGGGTGTTCGAGGCCCGGAGCCCCAGGTGGTCCCACGTCTGGATCCAGCTGATGCCCGGGCGGTCCGCGGGGACGATGACGTGCCCGACGCGGGGGCGTTCGGGATCGGCGTCGGGTTCGTCCGCGACCGCCCACACCACGTGGTACGCGAGACCGGTTCCGCCGCTGGCGTAGGCCTTGTGACCGGAGAGCACCCAGCCGTCGTCGGTGCGCCGGGCGGTCGTGCGCGGGAGCCCACCGCGGGCCGGAGCGCCGAGTTCGGGCTCGGCGCGCACGGCGTTGACGAGCGCGGGGCCGTCGAGCGAGCGGCGCAGCAGGTCGGCGTACGCGGCGGCCGGCCAGTGCGGGTGCGCAGCCTGCGCCGCGTGCGTCATGAGCAGGTTGCTCGCGATCAACCCGACCGACGCGTCGCCCTCGCCGAGTGCGGTCAGGATGCGGGTGACGTCGCGGTGCCCGAGGCCGGGTCCGCCGAACTGCGTGCCGACCGAGGCGGTGAGCAGACCCGCCCGGTGGGCCGCGTTCAGGCCGTCCCACGGCACCTCACCGCTGCGGTCGTACCCCGCGGCGGTCACGGCGACCTCGGCGGTCACGGCCGCGAGGGCGGCGGGTGACAGGTCCGGCGCGGCGAACGTGACCGGCCGGACCTCCACGTCGGTCACGACGCGCCGGCCAGGGCGTACCTGCTGTAGGCGTCGTCGTAGTTGCCGAGGTGCGCCGCCTGCAGCTGACCGCGGCGACCGGTGCTCCGGCGGTGCTCGAGCTCCTGCCGCACCAGGGGCAGGACGTAGCGGCCGTAGTCGACGGCGTCGTTGAGCGTGTCGTAACCCCGCACCGAGACCAGCGACGCGCCGCGGTCGACGTAGTCCAGGATCGCGGCGGCGACCGTCTCAGGCGACCCGACCAGGGCGGTCGAGGCGCCGGCGGCGTTCGTGGCCGCGGCGGTCTTGGTCCACAGCGCGCGGTCGTAGAGCTCGGCCTTCTCGGCGAAGGCCAACGCCCGCTGCGATCCGACGTTCTGCGGCGTGCCGGTGCCGAACCGCATGACCGAGTTGGCCGCGTACCGGTTGAAGGTGTCGCTGATGCGGCCGACGTAGTCGTGCGCCTTGGCCCAGGCCAGTTCGTCGGTGGCGGCCACGATCGGGCGGAACGTGACCCAGATGCGCGGGTGCGGCCGGCCGGCCGCGGTGGCGATCGCGTTCACCCGGTCGATCTCGGCGGTGAGGTCGTCGAGCGGCTCACCCCAGAAGCTGAAGATGTCGCCCTGCCGGCCGCCGACCTCGAACGCGGCGTCGGACTGCCCGCCGATGCTGATCGGGATCGGACCGTCGTAGGGCGCGAACCCGGGGCCGAATCCCTCGAACTTGTAGTACTTCCCGTCGTAGTCGAACGGGGCGGCCTCGGTCCACGAGCGGCGCAGGATGTCGACGTACTCCGAGGTGCGGGCGTACCGCTCGTCCTTCGGCAGGTAGTCGCCCTGACGGGCCTGCTCGGCGTCGCTGCCCCCCGAGATGATGTGCACGACGGCACGGCCCTCGGTCAGCTGGTCGAGCGTGGCGAGCTTCTGCGCGCCGACGGTCGGGAACGTGGTGTTCGGGCGCAGGGCGACGATCGGCTTGATGCGTTCGGTGAGCTGCCCGACCGCGCTCGCCACCACGAACGAGTCGGCGGAGTTCGACCCGTACGGCAGCAGGGTGTAGTCGTACCCCTGGTCCTCCAGCGTGCGGACGTACTTCTTGAAGTACGGCAGGTCGATGCCGCGCGAGGGGACCGGTGCCAGCTCCGTGGACGGGTTCAGGTGCGACAGGCTGATGAACTCGACCTCGGGCGCCGCGGTCGTGGGCAGCTGGTCGTCGAACGTGGGCGTGGTGCTCATCGGGTGGTTCCCCTCGGGTGGTGTGGACGGGTCACGGTCGGTCACCGACGGCGACCGGGCGGGCGGGATCGGACGACCAGGCGGACCAGGAGCCGGCGAACAGGGCGGCGTCGACGCCGGCCGCGGTCAGGGCGGCGATCTCGTGGGCGGCGGTCACGCCGGACCCGCAGTAGACGGCCACCGGACCGTCGGCGACCACGTCGGCGAAGCGGGCACGGAGTGCGTCGACGTCGAGGAACCGCCCGGTGGCGTCGAGGTTCCCGCTGGTCGGCAGGCTGACGGCGCCGGGGATGTGACCGGCGCGAGGGTCGACGGGCTCCACGTCGCCGCGGTAGCGCTCGCCGGCGCGGGCGTCGAGCAGCACACCGAGCGACGGCCACGTGGCGGCGGTGTCGGCGTCGAGGACCTCGAGGCCGCCCGGACGCACGAGGGCGTCACCGGGTTCCGGCGTCACCGCGCCGGTCACGAGGTCCCCGCCGGCGTCGGTCCAGGCCGGGAGTCCGCCGTCGAGCAGGCGGACGTCGAACCCGGCCCACCGGAGCAACCACCACGCGCGCGCGGCGCTCTGGCCGCCGTTGTCGTCGTAGACCACGACCGCGCCTCCGTCGCGCAGACCCCAGCGACGCACCGAGGCCTGCAGGGCGTCGACCGACGGCAGCGGGTGCCGGCCGTCGGTCGGCTGCGACGGGTGGGCGGCGAGGTCGGTCTCGAGGTCGACGTAGACGGCCCCGGGCAGGTGACCGTCGAGGTACCGCTTCTCGCCGTCGGTCTCGCCGAGGCGCCAGCGGACGTCGAGCAGCGTCGGCGGGCGCGAGCCGCGGAGTTCGGCGCGGAGCACGCGGGGATCGGCGAGGACCGTGCCGGCGAGCGTGCGGGCGAGGTCGGCCTCATCGAGCGATCCGGGCGCGGTGCCCTCGAGCGACGCCCGTGCGACGCGGGCCTGCAACGCGGCGTCGACCGGTGCCCGGCGCCCGACGGACCGCGCGAGGGCGACGATCTCGCCGTTCAGGTGGTCGGTCTCGGCGCGGCGCCCGCGGGCGAGGCTCTGGAAGCTGGAGCTGCCCGGCCGCTCACCGGCGACCGTCGGCTGCACCCGGAAGCCGGTGAGGTCCACGGTGGTCTCGGTCTCGACGTCGGCGACGTCCTGCCCGACGGCGGCGAGGACGGCCCGGGCCTCGCGGCGCACGAGCCCCGCGGCCCGGTCGCGCGCGGGTCCGGGCCGGAACAGCGCGTCCAGCGCGAACGTTGCACTGACCACCAGTTTCGCGGCCTTCCACCGGGAGAGGTCGTCGACGACCTGCACGGCGAACCCCGCGGCCCGCAGGTCCGCTGCCACGGTCCGGGTGCCCTCCGAGGGCGCACCGTCGGGGTGGTCGCCCAGCCAGAAGGCCCCCACGGTCGGGGCGGCGGGCGAGACGACCTCGCCGTCGGTCACGTAGGTCGACGGGATCCAGAGCACCGCGCCGATGACGTTCGCGGCGTGGCGCAGCGCGGTGCGTTCGGCCTCGAGGCCGTTCTGCAGCGTGACCACCGGCAGCACCGCGCCGGCGGACACCCCGAGGTCACCGACGGGTCGTACGGCCCACTCGGCGATCACCGCGTCGGCGTCCTGGGTCTTGGTCGTGAGGACGAGGACGTCGTCGACGGTCAGGTCGAGCTCGTCCGGCCACCGCACCGCGGGCACGTCCAGCTCCCGCGAGCCGTCCGGGGTGACGTACCGCAGCTCACCGGCCAGCAGCAGGTCGAGCTGCCGGCCGCGCCCGACCACGACGACGTCGCGTCCGGCACCTCGGAGTTGGGCGGCGAGCGTGACACCCACCGCGCCCGCCCCGATGACGACGTACCGGGTCACAGCGTGGACCCGTCGAGCGCGCGCTCCGTGGTGGCGAGGCGGGCGAGCGAGGCGTCGGCCTTGAGCCGCTCGAGGAACAGCACGAGGGTGGCGGCGGCGGTGCGGTGGGTGGCGTCGTTGAGGGCGTCGTGTCGGCCCCCGGCCACCGTCACGAGTTCGGCGCGCGGGACGGCCGCGTACCAGCGACGCGCTTCCGCGACCGGGCTCACGACGTCGCTCGCGCCGTGCAGGCCCAGGACCGGAACGTCGATCCGCGCGGGCACCGCGGCATCGAGCCAGGTGTCGGGCACCGGTTCGAACAGCGCGGCGGGCCGGACCCGACCCTCGCCGATCCGTGCCCGGTGGGCGCTGCACGCCGTGCGGGCGTCGAGCTCGTCGTCCCACCCACGTTCCGGTGACGTCGCGGCGACGGGCAGGCCGGCCAGCACCAGGGCGTCGACCGTCGGGAGATCGCCGCGGGCGGCGGCCCAGGCGGCGAACGCGGCGCCCGCGTCGGAGCCCACGACGACCCGGGGCACGGTCGGATCCGCCTCGGCGAGCGCCGCCGTGAGCTCGGCGGTCGCCCGGTCGACGTCGTCGGACGGCGGGGTGAGGACGACGACCCGGTAGGCGTCGGCGGCGAGCCGGCGGCCGAAACGTTCGTAGATCGCAGGGGTCTCGCCGCGGCCGGGAACCAGGACGAGCGTGCCGCGGACGGCGACGCCGGCGGGCTCGTCGAAACGCAGCGCGGACAGGGCGGGGGTGGCGGTCACGGTGGTTCCTCACGCAGGGCGCGCGGCGTCGTCCCGGTCGTCGGTGACCGGTGCGGACGGGCGGCGGGAAAGGGGCGGGAAGGCGTCGGGGGAGGGGGCGGGCGCTCGGGTTCAGCGGCAGCCGGTGGCGCCGCAGCGCATCAGGTCGACGACCCGACGACGGGTGAGCGAGGCGAGCCCTCGGCGTTCCAACCCGGTCATGCCTACCAAACTAGTAGGCAAAATGCCGGAGGTCCAACGCTCTTCCGTGATCGGTGGGATCACGAAACACGATCGGTCGGGCCCGGGTCAGATCGCGCGACCCGGGTTGAGGATGCCGGTGGGGTCGAACGCGGCCTTGACCCGCTGCTGCAGGTCGGTGACGTCCTCACCGAGTTCTTCCCGCATCCAGCGGCGTTTGAGCACGCCGACGCCGTGCTCCCCGCTGACCGTGCCGCCCAGGCGCAGGGCCGTCGCGAAGATCGCGTCGGTCGCCTCACGGATGTGGGGGTCCTCGACCGTCTCGCCGTCGCGCAGGACCACGATCGGGTGCAGGTTGCCGTCGGCCGCGTGGGCGAACGTGTGGACCGCGGTGCCGGTCCGGGTGGCGATCTCGCGCACCGAGGCGACCGCGGCCGCGAGCCGGGACCGCGGCACGCAGATGTCCTCGATGACCACCGTGCCGATGTTCTCGAGGGCGGGCAGCGCCGCCCGGCGCACCGCAACGAGGCGGGCCGCCTCCTCGGGGTCACCCGTCACCGCGACCTGGGTGGCGAGCGGCCGCAGCTGCTGGGCGGCGAGGGCGGCCTCCGCGTCGGCGGCGGCGCCGTCGGTCTGCAGGAGCAGGAAGGCCGCCCCGCGCGCGGCGAGGTCGCTGCCGGTGTGGGCGTCGATGGCGGCGAGGGTCGAACCGTCGAGGAACTCGGCGACCGCGGGCACGACGCCGGCCGCCCGGACCGCGCGCATCGCCGCGAAGGCGGCCTGTTCGTCGGTGAAGGAGGCACTGATCGTGGTCGTCGCGAGGGGCAGCGGTCGCAGCCGGAGGGTCGCCCCGACGATCACGCCGAGGGTGCCTTCGGACCCGACGAACAGCGCCGTGAGGTCGTAACCGGTCACCCCCTTCACCGAACGGCGGCCGGTGTGGATCAACCGGCCGTCGGCCAGCACGACGTCGAGGCCGAGGACGGCGTCGCGGGTGACGCCGTACTTCGCGCAGTGCAGACCGCCCGCGTTCGTCGCGATGTTGCCGCCCACCGTGGAGATCTCCACGCTCGCCGGGTCCGGGGCGTACCGCAGGCCGACCGCGCGGGCGGCGCGGTCGAGGTCGGCCGTGACCACGCCGGGCTGGACGGTGGCGATCTCGTCGTCGACGTCGAGGTCGACCACGGCGTCGAGGGCGGTGAGGTCGAGCACGATGGCGCCGTCGAGAGCCGTCGCGCCGCCGGCGAGCCCGGTCCCCGCCCCGCGGGGGACGACCGGCGTCCCGGTCGCGTGGGCGTGCCGCAGGACGTGACGGACGCCCTCGACGCCGCGCACGTGGGCGACGAACGCCGGGTCGACAGCCGGCGTCCACCCCGAGCGGTCGTGGCGGTGGGCGGCGCGGTCGACCGGGTCGGTCGACCAGGTCACCTCGGGATGGGCGGGCGGTGTGACGGGCGTGGTGGGGGACTGATCGCGGAGGCTTATCACAGTTATCCTGTCGACATGGCAGAGGTCTTGGACATCGTGGCACTGCGGTCCCTCACGTCCATCGCCGACTCCGGTGGTTTCCGCCGCGCGGCCGAGACCCTGCACCTGTCGCAGTCCGCGGTCAGCCAGCACGTGCGGCGGCTAGAGCACGCGTCGGGCGGGGCGCTCGTCGAGCGCAACGGACGGGGCGTGCGCTTCACCGAACGTGGGTTCGTGCTGGTCGCCGACGCCCGGCGGATCCTCGCCGCCCACGACGACGCCCTGGAACGGGCCCGCGGCTGCGACGCGGCCGTCGACCGGTTCGTCATCGGCTCGACCGAGCACGGCGCCGACCTGCTGCTGCCGTCGGTCACCGCGCGGGTCACCGAGCGCTACCCCGACGCCGTCGTGCGTTTCCGCATCGACCGCGGGCGCGTGCTGCGCGACCGTCTCGCCGACGGCGGCGTCGACGCGGCCCTGTTGCTCGGCGAGCCCGATGACGAACGCGCGCAGCCCGCGGGCGAACTGCCGCTGGGCTGGTACGCCGCCCCGGGTTGGCGCCGCCCGGCGGGGTCGCTGCCACTCGTGGCGATCGACGGACCGTGCACGATC
This sequence comes from Jatrophihabitans sp. YIM 134969, assembly GCF_054456675.1. Classification (NCBI taxonomy): domain Bacteria; kingdom Bacillati; phylum Actinomycetota; class Actinomycetes; order Jatrophihabitantales; family Jatrophihabitantaceae; genus Jatrophihabitans; species Jatrophihabitans sp. YIM 134969. The sequence continues at coordinate 31,682 of NZ_JBTJEQ010000024.1, read as the reverse complement.
CGGCGGCGCGCGGTGGAGATCCTGGAAACCCACGGGATTCCCGCCGCCGTGGTCTGCGAGGCGGGTCACCTGGCGGGCGTCGTGAGTGCCGCTCGCGCCGGAGTCGGAGTCGCGCTCCTCGCGCACTTCGGCGAACCGCCCGCCGGGCTCGAGCGCCGGGACGACCTCCCCGCCCTGACCCCGGAACGGCTGCACGTGCGCAGTCGCACGGGCGCGCCCCCGCAGCTCGGTCTGGCGGTGGCCGCGGCCGCGCGCTCGGTCCTCACCGCCGCCTGACCACGGCGGCGTCGGGGCGGCCGGTCAGGGACGCGCGAGGCCGAGGTGGTCGCGCAGGGTCGACCCGGTGTACTCGTTGCGGAAACGTCCGCGCTGCTGGAGCAACGGGACGACGTGGTCGACGAACGCGTCCAGCTCGTAGGGCAGCGTCGACCCCATCAGCGTGAAACCGTCGGCGGCACCGGCGTCCTGCCACGCGACGATCTGGTCCGCGAGTTGCTCGGGCGTGCCGACGAAGTGCAGTTGACCGGCGCCACCGCTGACGTCCGCGGCGACCTCGCGCAGTGAGGCCTCCGGGCGGGCCCGGGCCGCGGCGAACAACCGCTGCGCCTGGCTGGCCGTGTTGGTGGGGTCCTCCCACAACGACGACGGCAGCGGCAGGTCGGGATCGAAGCCGTCCGGGTCGAAACCCGCGGTCCACAAGGCGTTCTGCCAGCGGAAGTCGGCGCTGACCAGCTCGTCCAGCCGCGCGGACTTCGCCCGGGCCTCGGCCTCGGTGCCGCCGAGCGTGATCGTCATGGCCGGCAGCACCGGCACGTGCGCCGGGTCGCGTCCGGCGTCGGTCACCCGGGCGTGCAGGTCGGCGCGGAAGGCGACGGCCTGCTCCATCGTCGTCGGCCCGGAGAACACCAGCTCGGCGAACCGTGCGGCGAGTCCCATGCCGGCCGGGGACTGTCCGGCCTGCACGAGCACCGGGCGCCCCTGTGGCGGGCGGGGGAACGGGAGGATGCCGTCCACGTCGTGGAAAGGTCCGTGGTGGCGGACGTGGTGGACGGCGCTGCGCTCGGCCCACACCCCGCGCTCACGGTCGCCGACCACCGCGTCGTCGTCCCAGCTGTCCCAGACCGCCAGCGCGGCGTCCACGAAGTCGTGCGCCCGCTGGTAGCGGTCGTCGTGATCGGGATGGGCTGCCTCGCCGAACGCCGCCGCCGCGAGCGGGGTGATGGTCGTGACGATGTTCCACCCGGCCCGGCCACCGCTGAGGTGGTCGAGGGTGGCGAACCGCCGGGCGAGGTCCCACGGCTTGCTGTAGGTCGTCGACCCCGTCGCGATCAGCCCGATGCGTTCGGTCACCCCGGCGAGCGCCGCCATCACCATCGCCGGGTCGAACAGGGTCTGCGGCAGGTACGTGGCGCGGTACTCGGCGATCGCCAGGTTGTCGGCGAGGAACACCGCGTCGAGCAGGCCGCGCTCGGCCGTACGCGCGATGTCGGTGAAGTACCGCAGCGTGAGGACGTCGTGCACGTCGTCGTCGACGACCCGCCAGGCCGACTCGTGGTAGCCGTTCGGCCAGATGAACGCGTTGAAGTGGAGGGTCTCGGCCGTCACGCCGACCGACGGTACGACCCGCGTGGTGGGCGGTGGTCTCAGTGCTCGAGCGTCACGGTCCGGCCGTGCGCCGCGGACTCGGCGACGGCGTCCACGAGCCGCGCCAGCGACACCCCGTCCGCCGGTGACGCCGCGACCACCGAACCCGTCGTGATGTCGTCCCGCACGGCCGCGTACACGCCGGCCACGTTGACGACCGGGTCCGGCAGGCCGTCGGTCGCGCGGTCGGTGACCTCGACACGTTCGCCGTCGTGTTCCAGGTGCAACCGTCCGGCCTGGAAACCCCGGGGTGTGCCGCCGCGGAGCACGAGCGTGCCGTCGGTGCCGGTCACCTCGAGCCGGAACGGGGTGTCGTGGACCGGCCGGCCGCCCGCGACCTGGACCGCCGCCCAGGCGTCCGCCGTACGGGCGTCGACCAGCACGTGGTCGGCCACGGTCCGGTGCCGGACGGTCCCGCTGTCACCGATCCGGACCTCGGGGTACTGCACGGAGGTCAGCGCGGAGAGGGCGGTGAAGCGGCCCAGCACCTGCTCGACCAGGTCGAGGGTGTGGGCGGTCTGGATCGTCAGGAGGTTCATGCCGGTGGCCGGGTCCTCGAGCGCGGCCGCGGACTCCGGGACGGCCGGACCCCAGCCGGCCGTCGACGAGTGGACCGTCACCCCGAGCACCCGCCCGATCGCCTCGGCGGCGAGCATCGCCTGCAGTCGCACCACGGCGGGGTTGCGGCGCGCCTGCAGGTCGACGAACGCACGGGCGGTCGAGGCGCCAGCCGCACGGGCGACCTCGACGGCATCGACGGTCTCGGGACCGACCGGCCACTCGGTGAGCACGTGCTTGCCCGCCGCCAGGGCCGCCAGGATCAGGTCCCGGTGCTGCGGGACGGGCGCGGCGACGGTGACCAGGTCGACGTCCGGGTGCTCGATGAGGCGCCCGCCGCCGACCACCGCGAGGGGCACGTGGAACTGTCGCGCCACCTCGTCGGCCGAGCCCGGGGATCCGGCCGCCACACCGACCAGTTCGAGGCCGTCGACCGCGGCGACGGCCGGCAGGTGCGCCTCCGCGGCCCAGCCGCCCCGGGCGTTGACACCGATGACTCCGACTCCGAGCGCACGCACGCCGACCCCTCCGATTCTCCATGACGAAACTGAACGGTTCGTTCATGATCTCATCGCAGATCCGATTTTGCAAACGCACCGTTCAGTAGAACGGGGACGGTAGGGTCCCGGGCGTGGCCGCCGCCCGACCCGCCGATGACTCCGGCAGCACTCCTCGTCGGGGCCGTCCGGTCAGCCTCGTCGCCCGACGTTCGGCACTCGACGCGGCTCGCGACCTCCTCGACGAACGCGGCTACGGCGGGTTCACCGTCGACGAGGTGGCGCGTCGTTCGGGGGTCAGCAAGGCGACGCTGTACAAACACTGGCCCGACGGCTTCGCGCTCGCGGTCGAAGCGTTCGGCGACATCGTCACGAACGCCGTGCCGACCCGGTCGACCGGCGACGCCCCGCGTGACCTCCGCGGTCAGATCGTCCGGCTGGCCGCGTTCTACGCCAGCCCGCCCGGCCGCGTGGCCGCCCAGCTGATCGGCGCCGCAGCAGGTCGACCCGACGGTGATTCCCTGATCCGCACGGCGTTCTTCGGCTCTCGCCGCGAGGCGACCGAGCGGCTGGTCGAGGCCGGGAAGGCCGCCGGGCAGCTGCGCACCGAGCTCGCCACACCACTCGTCGTCGACCTGTTGTTCGGCCCGCTCGTGTTCCGCCTGTTCAACGGACTCGGCCCGATGTCGGCGCGGGAGGCGCGAGCCGTCGCGGCGGTTGCGGTGGCAGCCGTCAGCGCGCCCGCGTAGAGCGTCGGCGCGGCCGCGCCGGGACCGCGGCGAGCGCCACCCCGGCGATGGCCTGCAGCTCCTCGAGGGTGCCGCCGTCACGCGCGCGGCCCGACATGCCGCGCAGGACGGCCACGAGGAACGTCGCGAGGTGCTCGGCGTCCGCGGTGGGCGGGAGGTCGCCGTCGCGCACGGCCCGGTCGAGCCGGTCGCGCAACCGCTGGTGCACGACCGCGCGTTGGGCCTCGAGCCGGGGCTCGGTCAGCATGAGGCACCCGGGCGGCGTCGCGGCGTCGGTGTGGGCGTGGGCGGTGTCGTCGAGCATGCGGGCGATCGCGTCTTGCACGACCGGCAACGCCATGGCGGAGTCGAGACCTTCGCAGGTGTGCGCGAAGTAGACGCTCGCGGCCTCCTCGAACAGCTGGCGTTTGTCGCCGAACGCGGCGTAGAGGCTGGGCGGCGTCACGCCCATGGCCGAGGTCAGCATCGCGATCGACGTCTCCTCGTACCCGGTGCGCCAGAACTGCTCGACCGCGGCGGCCAGGGCGGCGTCGCGGTCGAAGCTGCGGGGTCGGCCGGTCATGTCCACCAGCATAACGTAGCGAGCGCTACGGAACGTGCTACGGTCGTCGACATCAATAGCGATCACTACAGAACGAGGTCGAGATGAACGTGCAGGGATCGGTGGCCCTGGTCACCGGAGCGAACCGGGGCATCGGCGCCGCCTTCGTCGAACAGCTGAAGCAGCGCGGCGCCGCGAAGATCTACGCCGCGGCCCGCGATCCGCGCTCGGTCACCGTGGACGGTGTGGAACGCCTCGAACTCGACGTCACGGACCCGGGCGAGATCGCAGCCGCCGCGGTCGCCGCGGGCGACGTCGACCTGCTGATCAACAACGCCGGCATCTCCACCGGCACGGCGTTGGTCACCGGTGACGAGGCGGCGATCCGGCGCGAGATGGAGACGAACTTCTTCGGTCCGCTGCGGATGACCCGCGCGTTCGCCCCGGTGCTCGCGACGCACGGTGGCGGCGCGATCGTCAACATCGTGTCAGCGGTGTCGTGGTTCGGGATGCCGTCCGGCGGTGCGTACGCGGCGTCCAAGGCCGCGGCCTGGCTGCTCACCGACTCCACCCGCCTCGAGCTGGCCGCACAGGGCACGCACGTCGTGGCCGTGCACATGGGTCTGGTCGACACCGACATGACCGCGGGGTACGACGCCCCGAAGATCACGCCGGCGAGCCTGGCCGGGCGCAGCCTCGACGCGGTCGAGTCGGGAGCGCAGGAGGTGCTGGGCGACGACTGGGCGACGTTCGTCAAGTCCGGCCTGACCCTCGACCCGGAGGAGCGCTACGCGCAGATCTTCGCCGCTCTGAACGGCTGAGCCGCCGGTCAGCGCGCGGCGCGTGCGGCCCTCGTGGCGAGGTCGGCGAACGCCCGCCGGAGCTCGTCGGGGCCCTCCACCTCGAGCTCGGCGTCGAAGCGCGCGAGCGAGGCCGCGAGGCCGGCCCACGACCAGCTCCCGAGGTCGAGGCGGCACCGGTCCGCGGCGACGGCCGTCACCGTGCCGTCGCCCGCGAACGGTGCGACGTCGGTCGCGGGCAGGTGCACCAGCACGGATCCTCGGCACGGCCACCGGTCGACGGTGTCCGAGCCCTTCGAGCGGGCCGCGACGAACGTGGCGACGTCGCCGCCCGGCACCTCCCGCAGCCTGAAGCGGGGTCCGTTCGGGACACGGAGCCTCATCCGGTCGACCCGGAACGTGCGCCAGTCGTCGCGCGCCGTCGCCCAGCCGACGACGAACCAGTGACCGCGCCGCGCCACGAGGTGGTGCGGCTGGACCTGGCGGGGTGGCGCGTGCGTGTCGGCCTCGCGCCCGGGGCTGCGGTAGTCGAAGCGCAGCTCCTCCCGGTCGCGGATCGCGGCGCTGATCGTCAGCAGGGTGGCGGGCCGCACGGCGTCGTCCGACGCCTCGTGGCCGACCACCGTCGGTGCCAGGGCGTCGAGGCGGGCGCGCAGACGGGTGGGCATCACCGCGCCGAGGGTCGCGAGCGCGCGGGCGGCCGCCTCGTCGATGCCGGCGCCGAGGGCGGGGGCGCCGCGCAGCGCCAGCGCGAGCGCCACCGCCTGGTCGTCGTCGAACAGCAGCGGTGGCAGGTGGGCGCCGGCGTCGAGGCGGTACCCGCCGTCCGGTCCCCGGAGTGCGGTGACCGGGTAGCCGAGTTCCCGGAGCCGGTCGACGTCGCGGCGGACCGTCCGCGCACTCACGTCGAGCCGTTCGGCGAGCAGCGACCCGGGCCAGTCGCGGCGCACTTGCAACAGCGAGAGCAGGGAGAGCAGCCGTCCCGAGGTGGTCGGCGCGGAACTGGTCGGCATGGGATCCAGGATGCCGGAAGTACAGGACGTTCCCTGTCCGCTACCGCTGTCAGAGTCGTCCCTGTCGCCGGAACGACCGGCGCCGCCCGAGGAGGACATGATCATGAGCGTCACGACGTCGACCCACCTGAACTTCCACGGCGAGGCCCGCGAGGCCCTGACGTTCTACGGCGAGGTGTTCGGCGGCGAGCCCACCGTCGCCACGTACGCGAGGTTCGGCATGCCGGCGGACGCTCCGGGTGCGGGCCGGGTGGTCTTCGGCCAGGTCGAGTCCGCGACCGGGTTCCGGGTCATGGCCTACGACGTGCCGGGTGCGGACGGCCCGCGCGAGCGGGGGACGACGACCCGCCGGCACGGCACGACCGTCACCACCGAGCCGTTCTTCGTGTCGGTGCGCGGCGACACCGTCGAGGAGGTCCAGCGCTACTGGGACGCCCTGGCGGTCGGCGCCGACGTGGTCGAGGCCTTCGGGCCGGCGCCGTGGTCGCCGGCGTTCGGCATGCTCACCGACCGGTTCGGCGTGACCTGGATCCTCGACGTCGCCGCGGCTCGGTGAACGACGCGCGGCGCGCGGTGCGGCTGCGGCCGCTCAGCCCCGCACGGCGTCGTCCGGTTCGGGTTCGGCGGCCTCGATCGTGAACTCGTGGGAGAGGCCGGTCATCTCGAACAGCTGACGCAACCGCGGTCCCGGCTCGCGCAGGACGAGCGGGGTGTCGTGCTGGCGGGCCTCGTGCTGCAGGCGCACGAGGCCCCCCAGCCCGGTGCTGTCGACGAAGTCGACGCCCCGCAGGTCGACGACGACCTCGGAGATCGGTTCGCCGCCGGCCAGCAGGGTGCTGACGGCGTCGTAGGGTTCGTGGGCGGTCCGCAGGTCGAAGTCGCCCACGATGTCGATCACCACCCGGCTGCCCTCGTGTCGGATGCGCACGGTCACGGCCCCACCTCGTTCGACGTCGTCGTCACAGAGGTGGTCTGCCCATCCGGCGAGCCGGCGAGCGATCTCAGCGAGCGGGAGACTCCGCGGCGCGGGATGAGCGGTCCTGGACCGCGAGGTACCCCACGAGCACGACGATCGCGAGCAGCATGACGCCCGCGACGGGTCCGTCGCCGTAGCCGAGGCCGCCGCCGATCGAGTGCTCCTTGCCGAACCAGTCGGCGAACGACGCGCCCAGCGGACGCGTGATGACGTACGCCGTCCAGAACGTCACGACCTCGTTCACGCCGAGCCGGAAGCCCACGAGCGGCACGAGCATGGCCGCGGCGAACAGCACGCCGGACCAGAAGAAGCCGAGGTGCAAGGACGTCGCGGTCAGGTCGCCCGCCGCCGTCCCCAACGCGAACGTGACCAGCACCGTCAGCCAGTACCAGACCTCACGGCGGCGGGTGGTGATGCTGTGGATCGACAGGGTTCCCTCGCTGCGCCACCACAGCGTGAACACCACCGCGAGCACGACCGCGTAGAAGGGAGTCGTGACGGCGTAGGGCACACCCGCCACGTGCACGACGTCGGCGACCATCGTGCCGAACACCGCGACCATCGCCACGGCGAACCAGTACACGACCGGCCGGTAGCGGTCGGTGCGGAACTGCCACCACAGCGCCACCGCGAAGCCGATGACTCCGACCCCGCCGGCGAGCACGAGGTCGATCCCGCCGAGGTAGTCCGAGGTCGCCTCGCCCATCCCGGTCGTGAGCACCTTGACGACCCAGAACACCGCCGTGATCTGCGGGACCTTGCTCGCGACCGGTGCGTAGCGGGCCTCGGGCACGCGGACGTCAGACCGCACGGTTTCCTCCGGTCGGCACGGGGGTTCGGTGGTGGCGACGCCGCGACCGGACGGCCTCGACGAGGACCGGGACGATCGAGACGAACGCGATGCCGAGCGTGAACAGTTCGACGTGGTCGGCCACGACCGGGACCGAGCCGAGCAGGTAGCCCGCGATCGGCAGGCCCGCGCCCCAGACGGCGCTCACCGCGGCGGAGTACAGGACGTACCGGCGGAAGTCCATCCGGCTCGCGCCCGCGACCACGGTGACGAAGGTGCGCACCACGGGCACGAACCGGCCGGCGACGACCGCGAACGTGCCGCGACGCTCGAAGAACTCCGCAGCCCGCAGCAGGTGGGAGCGGCGGAAGATCCGGCCGTCCTCCCGGTCGAACAGCGGCGGTCCGGCCCGGCGGCCGATCCAGTACCCCGACACGCTGCCGGCGGTGGCGGCCACGGGCACGAGCACCGCGACGACGACCAACGGCGTGTGGAAGACCCCGCCGGCGATGAGCACGCCCGCGGCGAACAGCAGGGAGTCACCGGGCAGGAAGAACCCCACGAGCAGTCCGGTCTCGGCGAAGACGATCACCAGGAGCCCGATCAGCCCGAAGCTGCCGATCAGGTGGGTGGTGTCGAGGACTCCCGCGGCTGTCGGTGGCACCTGGCCAGGATGCTGTGGCAACCGTGTAGTCCTCGTGTACCGAGTGGGTCGTTCTCGTCACGCCGACGGCAGCGTGACGCTGACCCGCGCACCCGTCGCCGTGTTCGTCGCGTTCGCCGTTCCGTGGTGGGCGGCCGCGACCGCCGCCACGATGGCGAGGCCGAGACCGGCACCGCCCGACCCGGTCCGGGTGCGGTCGTCGTCGCCGCGGCGGAAACGTTCGAAGGCGTGGGGCAGGAAGTCGGGGTCGAAGCCTGTGCCGTCGTCGCTCACCGCCAGTTCCAGCGCCGGGCCGGGGACCGCACGGACGGTCACGGTGATCCGCGTCGTGGCCACCCGCAGGGCGTTGCCGAGCAGGTTGTCGACCACCCGGCGCAGCGATCCCGGCTCACCCGGCAGGCGGGTGTCGTCGACCAGGTCGACCTGGAGGTCGATGCCGTGTTGGCCGGCGACACCGCGGTGGGCGCGTACCGACTGGTCGACCACGTCGCCGAGCGAGACCCGGCCCGCGTCGCGGCCGACCCGGTGTTCGGCGTCGGCCAGCAACAGCAGGTCCTCGGCGAGCGTGGACAGCCGGTCGACCTCGTCGCGCGCGTGGCGGACGGCGTCGCGCAGGTAGGCGGTGTCGCGGGTGTCGCGGTCGGCCAGCTCCAGTTCGGTGCGCAGGACGGCGAGCGGCGTGCGCAGTTCGTGACCGGCGTCGGCAACCAGGTGCCGTTGCCGCTCGGCGGCGGCGGTGAGGTCCCCGAGCAGACCGTTGAGGGTGACGGCCAGTGCCTCGATGCCGTCGCCGCTGTCGGGGCGGTGGACCCGCCCGTCGGGGACGCGCCCCGCGGTGACGGTGTCGCGCAGCTGGGCGGCGTCGGCGCGGATGCGTTCGACCGGGCGCAGCACCGCACCGGAGAGCACCCAGGCCCCGGCGGCGATGAGCAGCACCACGAGCGGGACCACCACGAAGAACGTCGCTTCCGCGTCGTGCGCGGCGTCCTCGACCTGGTCCAGGTCGCTCGCGACCAGCAGCACCCAGGTGCCGCCCGACAGGGCGACCGGTGTGAGCAGGACCCGCGCTCCGCGCCGGTCGACCAGCACGGCCCCGGCCGCGGCGGCGGTCACGTCGGCGGCTGCGGCGAGGGTGGTGCGGCCGGCCTCGACGGTCGGGCCGAGCGAGGTCGTCGCCGCGACCGTCTGGCGCACGGTGCCGTCGGGTCCGATGAGCTGCAGGACGGTCGAGCGGGAACTGGACGCCACCGCGGTCAGCCGCGGCGCGCCGGCGTCCGCCTCGAGCTCACTGACGGTGCCGGACGCGATGGTGCGCAGGGCGTCGTCGGTGCTGGTGCGCAGCGACTGTCGGAACAGCACCGCGAACACGACGGCTCCGCTGACGGCGAGGACGATCGCGGCGACGGTCGCCACCGCCGTGACCCGGAAGCGCAGGTTGCGCAGCAGCCGGCGCGCCCGCCGGGACCACGCCGCCCGGCGCGACGCCGCCGTCGGCGGGGTCATCGTCATCGTGGCGGGGTCAGGCGGTACCCGACGCCGCGCACGGTGACGATGGCGGCGGTGGCGCCCGCCTCCACGAGTTTGCGTCGCACGCTCGCGACGTGCTGGTCGACCACGTTGCTCGCGGGTGCGCTCGCGAAGTCCCAGACGTGCTCGAGGATCTGGTCGCGTCGCAGCACCTCGCCGACCCGTCGGGCGAACAGCTCGAGGATGGCGAACTCGCGGGCGGTCAGCTCGACCGGCCGGTCGCCCACGCGCACCTCGCGCCCGGCCGGGTCGAGCTCGACGTCGCCGACGGTCAGCTCGGTCGGCCGGCGGCTGGCGCCGCGGCGCAGCAACGCCCGCAACCGCGCCGCGAGCTCGCTGAACGCGAACGGCTTCGTCAGGTAGTCGTCGGCGCCGGCGTCGAGGCCGTCGACGCGGTCACGGACGTCGGTGCGGGCGGTGAGCAGGAGCACCGGCGACCAGATCTCGGCCGCCCGCATCCGCCGGCAGACGTCCAACCCGGACAGCTTCGGCAGCATCACGTCGAGGACCACGGCGTCGAACGGCGTCTCGCGCGCGTGCCACAGGCCGTCGACACCGTCGTGCGCGACCGTCACCGCGTACCCCTCCTCCACCAGCCCGCGGCGCAGCAGGGTGGCGAGCCGGGGTTCGTCCTCGACGACGAGGATGTGCACGCTGGACCTCCCGTCCGGTCAGAGGATCGTGGTGTGGGTCGTGACGAGCACGAGCGCCACCGCACCCGCCACCATGCAGTACACCGCATACGGGCGCAGGGTGCGGTGGGCGAACCAGCGGTCGAGGAACCGCACCGCGAGGTAGGCCCCGACGCCGGACAGCACGCTGCCGAACAGGACCTGGCCGCGGATGCCGTCACCGAGCGGCCCGAACAGGTCCGGCACCTTCAACACCCCGGCGGCGAGGATCACCGGCGTCGCGAGCAGGAACGAGAACCGCGCCGCCTGCTGGTTCCCCCAGCCGGCGACGACACCCGCGGCCATGGACACCCCGGAGCGGCTGATCCCGGGCGCGAGCGCCGCGACCTGCGCCGCGCCGACCGCCACGGCCTGGCCGACCGGTCGACGCGCCAACGCCTGGTCGACCTCGGCGTCGGGCAACGACTCGGGGCTTCGCCGTTGCAGGCGCTGTGACACCTCGAGCCCGATCCCGTTGACCATGAGGAAGATCGCCGTGAGCGTCGGGGTGGCGAGCACGGTGCGGAACGTGTGCTCGAGCAACAGTCCGAGGATCCCGACCGGGATGGTGGCGAGGATCAGCAACCAGATGAGCCGTTCCTCGGGCCGTCGGATCCTCAGGTACCGGATGGAGGTCCCGAGGCCACGCAGCAACAGCACCCAGTCACGGCGGAAGTAGACGATGAGCGCGAGCGCCGTGGCCACGTGCAGCCCGACGATGAACGCGAGGTACGGCGACTCCGGCGACTTGACGTCCAGGTCGCGGGCCCACGAGCCGCCGACGATCGCCGGTACCAGCACGCTGTGTCCGAGGCTGCTGACCGGGAACAGTTCGCTCACGCCCTGCAGCGCGCCGATGACGCCGGACTCGAGCCAGCTCAGATGTGCCACCTCGGCAGTTTCGTGTGGCGATCATGGGAATTCCGTGTAGACGGCGGCCGGCTCACACCTGGCTGCTTCGAGCTCAGACGCCACCCGCGGTGACGATCGCGTCGGTGGCGAACCCCGCGAGCATCCCGATCAGGAGGCCGTACGCGACCAGGTCGGCCCGCCGGGCCCGCGCGGCGACTCCGAGCAACTGCGCGATGACGTAGACGATGGATCCGGCGGCCAGGGTGAGGAACACGACGCTGACCGGTTCGGAGGTGAACTGGTACCCGACCGCGGTGCCGAGGAAGGTCGGCCCGCCGCCGATGGCCGCCATCGCGAGCAGGAAACCCCAGCCGGGCAACGGTTCCACGGTCCCGGCGTCGCCGCGGGACGCCGCGAGCGGAGCGACGATGCCGAACCCCTCGGTCGCGTTGTGCACCGCGAACCCCACCACCAGCACCACGGCGAGCGCGATCGCCCCGCCCGCCGCGGCCTGACCGATCGCGAGCCCTTCGGCGAAGTTGTGCAGGCCGATGCCGACCGCGATGAGCAACGACGTCCGCTTCGCCGGTGACCACGACGCGACCCCACGTGCTGCGGGGCGCTCGCTCACGGCCATGGCGCCGGGTCCGCCGGCGTTGCGCGACGACGTCGCGCGGGCCATCCGCCGGTCGTACGCCACCAGGGCGAGCAGACCCACGGCGAGACCACCGGCGAACAGGGCGCCGTACCCCGCCACCGGACCCCAGCCGCCCGTGCCCTCGTGGGTCGCACCGAGCGCGTTGTCGAGTGGCTCCCACGCCGCGGAGAGCACGTCCCACAGCAGGAACAGCAGCACGCCGACCGCGGTCGCGTTGAGCACCACCCGCAGGGTCGGCGCCGGACGCCGCATCCGCCCCACGGGCAGACCGAGCACGATCGTCACACCGGCGATCAGGCCCAACAGCAGGGTCGTGGACAGGCTCATGCGGTCGCTCCCGGGGCGGTCGGCGGTGAGGTGAGCCTCACCTCACCACGGGCGGCGGGATCCGTGAACCCCTCTACACGTGGCCTACACGAACGGCCCGTCCGCGGGTGTCCGCGAGGTCACCCCGGGGCACGTGCGCCGCGGGCTGCGGGGGGCTATGGTCGTACGGTCATCAGATTACGACCGTACGACAACCAGGAGACGAGAATGGCGCGGTACCCGGAGGAGCACAAGGCCGCGACGCGGCGTCGCATCCTCGACACCGCCGCGAGGCGCCTGAAGGCCGACGGCGTCGACGGCTCGGGCGTCTCGACCCTGATGGCCGACGCCGGGCTCACGAACGGCGCGTTCTACGCGCACTTCCCGTCCAAGGACGCCCTCGTCGCCACGGTCGTGAGCGACCAGCTGGCGGCGCAACGCGACGCCGCCGCGGCCCTCGACGGCCCGGACGCCGTCGCGCGGCTGGTCCGGCAGTACCTGTCGCCGCAGCACCGTGACCACCGGTCGGACGGGTGCGCGTCCGCCGCGCTGCTCGACGAGATCGCGCGTGCGGGCGACGAGATCCGTAGCGCCTACGACGAGGGCGCGTGCGCGTGGGCGGACGCGGTCGTGGGTCAGTTGCACCGGCGGCGTTCCCCCGCGGCGCGCGCCACCGTGTTGGCGGCGCTCGCCGGCATGGTCGGCACGCTGCAGATGGCCCGCGCGGTCACCGACCCGGCGCTGTCCGACGCCCTGCTCGAACGCGGCGCCGCCCACGCCCTCGCCGCCCTCGGCCTGGCCGCCTGAAGGCCCCTCCCTCGGCCGAACGCCGGGGACCCACGCCGTCGTCACGGCTCTCGTGACGCGCTCATCCCGTTCCACCACCAGCAGACAGGACGTCGACATGACCACCATCGCGGACCGCAAGGTCCTCGTCACCGGAGCGAACCGTGGCCTCGGCCGCGAGTTCGTCCAGCAGTTCCTCGCCCGCGGCGCGGGCACCGTGTACGCCGCGGCGCGCGACCCGCAGTCGGTCGAGGTCACCGACGTCCGCGTCGTCCCGGTCGCGCTCGACATCGTCGACCCGGACTCGGTGGCCGCGGCCGCCGCCGCGCACCCCGACGTCGACATCGTGGTCAACAACGCCGGCATCGCGCTGATCGCGCCGGTGGTGTCCACCGACGTGAGCGCGTTGCGCCGCGAACTCGAGGTCAACCTGTTCGGCTCGCTGGCCGTCACGGCGGCGTTCGCCGACTCGGTGCGGAGGAGCCGGGGCGCGATCGTCAACGTGGCCTCGGTGCTGTCGTGGATCGGCGTGGGCGCCAGCTACAGCGTGTCGAAGGCGGCCCTCTGGAGTGCCACCGACTCGATGCGCCTGGAGTTCGCGCCGGCCGGGGTGCAGGTGCTCGGCGTCCACATGGGGTACGTCGACACCGACATGGCCGCGAACGTCACGGCGCCCAAGAGCACCCCCGCGCAGATCGTCACCGCGGCACTCGACGCCCTGGAGGCCGGCGAGGCCGAGGTCCTGGCCGACGACACCGCCCGCGCGGTCAAGGCCGGGTTGTCCCTGCCGGCCGAGCAGCGCTACGCCGCCTTCACCGCGGCGTCCTGACCGGCGTCCACCTCCGCCCGGTCGGCCCCCACCCCAACCCGGCATGATCGGGTGGTCCCGGACCGGCGAACGGCGCGACGAGAGGCTGCGATGACCCTCGAGTACTCGAACCTGAGCACCCGACCCACGAGCCGGTTCATGCGGCTGGCGCGACGGATCCTGCCGGGAGTCGACCTGGTCGAGGGTGAGATCCGGCCCTACGCGGACCTCTGGCACGAACGCAACATCGCGGCCCTGTCAGGGACGGACCCGCTGTGGGTCGCGCTCGGCGACTCACTCTCGCAGGGGGTCGGCGCGAGTTCGATCGACCAGGGTTGGGTGATGCAGGCCCAGCGGCAGCTCGCGCGGGCCGACCGGCGGTACCGGGTGATCAACCTGTCCGTCAGCGGCGCGCGGGTCCAGGACGTCATCGACCGGCAGCTGCCCGCGATCGGCGGCCTGGCTGCGACGCCCGCCCTGGTGACGGTCCTGATCGGCAGCAACGACATCGTCAAGCGTGATCTGCGGGCTCAGTTGCCCGAGCACTTCGCCACGCTGCTGTCGTTGCTGCCGCGCGGGACGGTCGTCGGGACGGTGCCGACGGAGCACGGCACGCAGGGCCGCCTCAACGCCATGGTGCAGGAGGCCGCGCGCACGGGTGCGGTCGTGGCCGCTCCGCTGCGCTTCGGCGGCGGTCGCGCTCCGGACCACTTCCACCCGGACGACGCCGGCTACGCCGCGATCGCGGCGGGCTTCGTCGAGGCCGTCGAGGGCCTCGACCGAGGTCAGAGCCGCGGGTCGTTGGGCTCGACGTAGGTGGTCCGGCGCTCGCCCGCCACGTAGCCACCGTCGGCGTAGCGCGGGTCGGCCGCGACCGGAGTGCCCTGGTGGATGACGTCCGTGCGGCGTCGCGTGGACATCAGCACGAGCGTGATCAGCAGGCCGACCGCGCCGACGACCATGAGGATGACGCCCACGGTGCTGAGGTCGACGCCGTTGATCTGATCGGTCACGGCGAACCTCAGGATCGCCCCGACGGCGATGAGGAACAGGCTGGCCCCGATGCGCATGGACGGTCCCCTCGTTGACGACTCGGACCGGGAGGGGATGCCCATCCGCGCGGTTCCTCCACCGTGTTGGCAGGTTGTCACCGTCACACGTTCCCCACGTGCTCGGCTCGGTGGAGCGGATGGGTAGGAGTTCCGCGGGTGCGCCGGTCGAGACCACGGCCGCGAGGTGCCCGGACCACGACCGGCCGACGGCCGGTCAGACACGAGAGGTGAGCACCAGATGGCAGCCACGAAGAAGACCCCGGCCCGGAAGACGGCGGGCGCACCCGCCTACACCGTCCCCGGCATGGACGGCGACGACGCCGCGACCGTCATCGCCGTGCTGCAGGACCGGCTCAACGCCCTCAACGACCTCGCGCTCACCCTCAAGCACGCGCACTGGAACGTGGTCGGACCGCACTTCATCGCGGTACACCTCATGCTGGACCCGCAGGTCGACGCCGTTCGCGCCATGGTCGACACCACCGCGGAGCGCATCGCGACCCTCGGCGGCAGCCCGCAGGGCACACCCGGCGCCATCGTGGCGGGCCGGACGTGGGACGACTACTCGATCGGTCGCGACGACGCCCTGGCCCACCTCGGTGCGCTCGACGAGGTGTACACGGGAGTGATCTCCAGCCACCGGGAAGCGATCGAGACCACCGACGAGCCCGACCCGGTCAGCCAGGACATGCTCATCGCGCAGGCCGCGGAACTCGAGCAGTTCCAGTGGTTCGTGCGGGCCCACCTGGAGTCCGCCGACGGCCGGGTGGTCACCGCTAGCGAGCGCACCGAGCGTGGGGCGGCCAAGAAGGCCACCGCGCGCGCCCGCCGCGGCAGCGCCTGACCGACGCTCCGGCGGATCGGCACCTAGCCCGCAGCGGGCAGGGTGTCGACCGTCGGGGCGAGGCCGAGGGCCTCGAGCAGGTTCTGACGGTCGAGGTCGTCGTGCGCGACCCGGGTGACGAGCAGGGCGACCCGGTCCTCGAGGGGAGTGGTCGTCGGGAGGGGTTGTCCGCCGTCGGCGGAGATCCCCATGTCGACGTAGTCGGAGTCGCGGCGGCCGAGGTAGGGCATGGTTCTGCCTTCCGATCAACGTTGCTGTGTGCAACGGAACGTCAGGCTGTTGTCTCAGCCAACTGGAGCCGCTCGGGGCGGCTCACAGTGGGGCGTACCCAGATCGGGGCGATCGTCACCGATCGGACGCGGATCCGAACATGTTCAACTCGTGGGACCCCGGCGCGCCGATGCGGTACAACTGGGCCCGTGAGCGTGGTCGAACAGGCGCAGCCGGCGCCCGAGCAGCAGGACGTCGAACTCGAGCCGGCGTGGGGCGTCCTCGAACGTCTGGGTCGGTCGTTGCACGTCAAGGAGGCGGGCCTGCAGGCCACCCTGACGGCGATCCTGGAGACCGCCGTGGAGGTCGTGGCCCCGGCCACCGCCGCGGGGGTCAACCTCCTGGTGCGAGGTGTCTTCCAACCGCAGGCGGTCCTGGGTGAGGCCCCGCACCGGCTCGACTCCTGGCAGCAGGAGCGCGGCGCCGGCCCCTGCATCGACGCGTCGGCGGAGCAGGCCGTCCTGGTCGTCGACGACACGGCGACCGAGGCCCGGTGGCCGGGTTTCGGCACGCTCGCCGTGGAGTGCGGTGTCGGGTCGATGCTGTGCGTCCCGCTCTGGGTGGACACCGTCTCGCTCGGCTCGGTGAGCCTCTACGCCGCCGAGGCGGCGGCCTTCTCCCGCTTCGACGAACGGCTGGCCGGGCTGCTCGCGACCCAGGCCGCGCTGGCCCTGTCCGACGCCCAGCGCACGGAGCAGTTGCGCACCATGGCGGCGAACCGCGACCTCATCGGTCAGGCCAAGGGCATCCTCATGGAACGTCACAAGCTCACCGCCGACCAGGCCTTCGACCAGCTCCGCACCGCCTCCCAGCAGTCGAACCGCAAGCTGGTCGAGGTGGCCGACACCGTCGTCATGACCGGCACCCTGGGCTGATCCCCCCGGCGGGGCTACGGTGGGTGGGCAGGTGAAGACCCTCGCCTCCGGTCCGGTCGTCGTGCCCGTTACCACGGCCGATCCCCCGGGAGGGCCTGGTCCTGTTGCCCGTCACGTCCCTGCACCCGCCGGGCCCCGCCACCGCGGCTGCCCATCCCGTGCCGGAGGAGCTCCCGGAGCTGCTCCGTGCGGCCGCCCACGTCGGTGACGACGCCGCCGCAGCGGTCCGCCTCGCGGCGAGCTGGGGCGGCGCCCTCCCGCTTCCCGGTGGCGCCGGCACCGCCGCACGCTTCTCGATCCTGCGGGCGGTGGCGCGGGAGAACCTCACCGCTGCCCGCGCCCTCGAGGCCCACACCGACGCGCTCGCGATCCTCGCGGAGGCCGGTGACGCCGCGTCGACCGATCACGCGTCGACCGATCTCGCCTGGGGCGTCTTCGCCGCCGAGGGTCCCGGGACCCGGGTCACGGCCCGCAGCACGGCGGAGGGCGGGTTCCGTCTCGACGGCGTCAAGCCGTGGTGCTCGCTCGCGGCCCTGCTCGACCGTGCGCTGGTCACCGCCCACGTCGAGGGCGGTCGTCGGCTGTTCGCCGTGGACCTGCACGCCACGGGTGTCGAGCCCGCGCCACCGCAGACGTGGGCGGCCCGCGGGCTGACCGGGGTGGTCAGCGCCCCGGTGCGCTTCACCGACGTGCCGGCGACGCCGGTCGGCGAGCCGGGGTGGTACCTGGAACGTCCGGGGTTCGCCTGGGGCGGCATCGGGGTGGCGGCGTGCTGGTCGGGAGGCGTCGACGGACTGGTGGACACGTTGCACCGTGCATCATTCGACCGGGAGGGGGATCTCGCCGCCCTGCACGTCGGCGTCGCCGACGCCGCGCTCCACGCCGCCGACACCGTGCTCGCCGACGCCGCCGCTCGGATCGCGTCCGGCCGGGCCGACGGTGACGACGGCCGGGTGTTGGCTCTCCGGGTGCGCGCCGTCGTGGCCGACACCGTCGAGCGGGTGCTGACGCAGGTGGGTCACGCCCTCGGACCCGCCCCGCTCGCCTTCGACCCCGACCACGCCCGGCGGGTCGCCGACCTCACCCTCTACGTGCGTCAGCACCACGCCGAACGTGACCTCGCCGCCCTCGGCGCCACCCTGCTCGGGCAGGAGCGCGGGTGACGCGCGCCGAGAACGTCCCCGTGGACCAGTTCGACCACCGCGACCTCGGGACGTCCGAGAGCGCCTGGCGGGCCGACGGCCGGCTGGGTGAGCTGCCGGTGCTGTCCCGGCCCGGTCCGTCGGACCACGTCGTGGTGGTCGCGGCCCACCCCGACGACGAATCCCTCGGTGCCGGCGGGCTGATCCACCAGGCGAGCCGGTGCGGCGCGCGCGTCACGGTGGTGGTCGCGACCGACGGTGAGGGCTCGCACCCGGAGTCCCCGACCCACGCGCGGTCGGAACTCGCCACGCTGCGCCGCCGCGAGGTGCTGGACGCGGTCGGCGCACTCGACGCCGCAGCGACGGTCCACCCCCTCGGGCTCCCCGACGGCGGCCTCGCCGCGTTCGAACCGGCCCTCGCGGCCGCGCTGACCGAACTCGCCTCGGACGCGACCCTGGTCGTCACCCCCTGGGCGGGCGACCGTCATCCCGACCACGAAGCCGCCGCCACAGCCGGGGCGGAGCTCGCGGAACGGCTGGGTGTCCCGCACTGGGGGTACCCGGTGTGGATGTGGCACTGGGGGAGTCCCGCCGACGCCGCGGTCCCGTGGGAGAAGCTGCGTGGCCTGCCGCTGTCGGCGGCCGACCTCGCCGCGAAGGCGCGGGCGGTGTCGGCGCACCGCACCCAGACCGCGCCGCTCTCGGCGGGCGAGGGCGACGAGGCCGTGTTGGCAGGTGCAACGATCGAGCACTTCCTGCGTCGCGTCGAGGTCTACGCCGTGGCCGGTCGCACCGGCCCGAGCGGGACGCGTCCCGCGTACTTCGACGCGCTGTACCGCGAGGAGTCCGACCCCTGGGGTCTCGGATCGCGGTTCTACGAGCAGCGCAAGCGCGAGACCCTGCTCGCGGCGCTCCCGCGCGCCCGTTTCCGTCGGGTGTTCGAACCCGGCTGCGCGACCGGGTTGATCACCGAACACCTGGCCGCCCGCTGCGACGAGGTCGTCGCCTGGGACGTCGCGGCCGCCGCCGTGGAGCAGACCACCACCCGGCTGCGTGAGGCCGGGCGTGAGCACGGCACCAGCGTCACCCGTGGCCGCATCCCTGAGCAGTGGCCGGACGGCGTCTTCGACCTCGTCGTGCTGTCCGAAGTGGGCTACTACTGCGCCTCGCTACCGGGACTGGTCGCCAGCGTCCTCGCCTCCCTCGCGCCCGACGGTGTGGTCGTCGGGTGTCACTGGCGGCACCCGGCCCGGGAGCACGTGCACTCGGGCGACGCCGTGCACGAGGCGTTCGGTCGGCACCTGCTGACCAGCGTCGCCCACGTCGAGGAGGACTTCATCCTGCACGTGTGGGGGCGCGACCCTCGGGCGCTGCAGTCCGTCGCGCGCCGCGAGGGACTGGTGTGACCGGCATCCGGGCCGTGGCCGTCGTGGTCCCGGCGCACGACGAGCAGGACCTGATCGGCCGGTGCCTGGACGCGCTCGCGCTCGCCCGGGAGGCGCTCGCGCGTGTCGCGCCGCACGTCGTCACCACGGTGACCGTCGTCCTCGACGCCTGCGGTGACGACACGGCCGGACGCGTCGCCGTCCACCCCGGTGTCGACAGCGTCACGGTCGCCCACCACTGCGTCGGTGCGGCCCGGGCGGCAGGGACCGTCGCCGCCGTGGCCGCGCTCGACCTGCCGCTCGACACGATCTGGACGGCCCACACCGACGCCGACTCGGTCGTCGGTCCGGGGTGGTTGACCGCGATGCTCGAGGCTGCCGACGCCGGGGTCGACGCCGTGCTCGGCACGGTCGTCCCGGACGCCGCCCTGGCCGCGCCGGTCCGAGCGGCGTGGTCGGCGCTGCACCTGGTCGTCGAGGGCCACCCGCACGTGCACGGGGCCAACCTCGGCGTGCGGGCGTCCACGTGGGCCGCGGTCGGCGGCTGGCGGCCTCTCGCGACCGGCGAGGACGTCGACCTGGCCGAGCGCCTGCGGGTCCAGCCGGGCGCCGTCGTCCTGAGCACGGGCGTCGAACCGGTGGTGACCAGTTCCCGCGCCGCCGGACGGGCCCCGGCCGGTTTCTCGAGCTACCTCCGCGAGCTGAACGTTGTCTGATGCAACGGTGACGGTCGCCTCCCAGACCCGCGTCGCGTGTCGGGTGGCCGGGCACTTCCCACCTTGTCCAAGAGAGGGCAGAACCACATGACCACCACCGAACGACCGCCGGCGACCACCAACGACGGCGGAGCCCCGATCGCCAGCGACGAGCACTCGCTGTCGGTCGGCCCCGACGGCCCGCTGTTGCTGCAGGACCACTACCTGCTCGAGCAGATGGCGAACTTCAACCGGGAGCGCATCCCGGAGCGACAGCCCCACGCCAAGGGCGGGGGTGCGTTCGGCTCCTTCGAGGTCACCCAGGACGTCAGCGCGTTCACCCGGGCCGCGGTGTTCCAGCCCGGCGCGAAGACCGACGCCCTCATCCGGTTCTCGACCGTGGCGGGGGAGCGGGGCAGCCCCGACACCTGGCGCGACCCGCGTGGCTTCTCGCTCAAGCTCTACACGAGCGAGGGCAACCTCGACCTGGTCGGCAACAACACCCCGGTCTTCTTCATCAAGGACCCGATGAAGTTCCAGCACTTCATCCGGTCGCAGAAGCGTCGGGCCGACAACAACCTGCGTGACCACGACATGCAGTGGGACTTCTGGACGCTGTCGCCGGAGTCCGCCCACCAGGTCACCTGGCTCATGGGTGACCGCGGCATCCCGCGCACCTGGCGGCACATGAACGGCTACTCGAGCCACACCTACATGTGGATCAACGCCGCCGGCGAGAAGTTCTGGGTCAAGTACCACTTCAAGACCGACCAGGGCATCGAGACCTTCACGCAGGACGAGGCCGACCAGATGGCGTCGGCCGACACCGACTACCACCAGCGCGACCTGTTCGAGCACATCGCGGCGGGAGAGTTCCCGTCGTGGACGCTGAAGATGCAGATCATGCCGTTCGAGGACGCGAAGACCTACCACCTCAACCCGTTCGACCTCACCAAGGTGTGGCCGCACGAGGACTACCCGCTGCAGGAGGTCGGTCGCCTCACCCTGGACCGCAACCCCACCGACTACCACACCGAGATCGAGCAGGCGGCGTTCGAGCCCAACAACATCGTCGCCGGCACGGGTCTCTCGCCGGACAAGATGCTGCTCGCGCGCGGGTTCAGCTACGCCGACGCGCACCGCGCCCGGCTCGGCGTGAACTACAAGCAGATCCCCGTCAACAGCCCGCAGGTCGAGACCCACAGCTACACCAAGGACGGTGCGATGCGCGTGCGCAACGTGTCCGACCCGGTGTACGCGCCGAACTCGTACGGCGGCCCGGTGGCCGACCCGTCGCGCACCGACGACGGCGGCACGTGGCACGCCGACGGCGAGATGGTCCGGACGGCCTACACGCCGCGGCCGGACGACGACGACTGGTCGCAGGCCGGCACGCTCGTCCGGGAGGTCATGGACGACGCCGCCCGCGACCGGTTGGTCGACAACGTCGTGGGCCACCTGCTCAACGGCGTGAGCGAGCCGATCCTCGAGCGGGCGTTCGAGTACTGGCGCCACGTCGACAAGAGCCTCGGCGACAAGATCGAGGCCGGGGTGCACGCCAAGGCCGACCTCACCGACCCGAAGGCGGAGCAGCAGGGCAACCCGGCCCGTTCGTCCATGCAGCACAAGGCCTGAACCACCCGGCGAGTGGCGATTCGCGTCGCCACTCGCCGGATCAGGGCAGCCGGCGGGCCGAGTCGGTCAGCGGCGCGCGCGGTGGGCCCGGGCGAGGTCGCCGTACCAGTGCGCACTGGTCTTCGGGATGCGCTGCTGCGTCGCGTAGTCGACGTAGACGATCCCGAAGCGCTGGGCGTATCCCTCGGCCCACTCGAAGTTGTCGAGCAGGGACCAGCAGTAGTACGCCCGCACCGGCACGCCGGCGGCGATGGCGTCCGCGGTCGCGGCGAGGTGGTCGGCGAGGTAGCGCACGCGGTCGGGGTCGTCGACCTCACCGTCGACCACGACGTCGGCGCACGCCCGCCCGTTCTCGGTGATCTCGATCGCCGGGACGGCGTCGCCGTAGGTGTCGTGGATCCACCGCAACAACCGGGTCAACCCGTCCGCCTCGACCGGCCAACCCATCGTCGTGGTGTCGGCGTCGGGGTCGACGACGAGCCGCGAGCCGAGGTCGGCCGCGGTGCGTGAGGCGGGGTCGGCGACGTCGTGCTCGGCGGCGGCGACCACACCGGGGAAGTAGTAGTTGACGCCGAGGAATTCCACGGGCGCCGAGGTGATCTCGAGATCGCCGGGCTTGACGAAGTCCAGGTCGCCGAACGCTCCGAAGACGTCGGCCACCTCGGCCGGGTAGGTCCCGGCGAGCACCGGTTCGGTGAACAGGGTGTTGTTCACCAGGTGCACGCGGGCGGTTGCGGCGACGTCCGCGGGTGAGGCCGAGGCGGGGGTCACCGGGAGGAAGTTCAGGGTGATGCCGTACTCCTGCTCCGGCCGCCGTTCGCGCATGCGCTGGACGGCGAGACCGTGGCCGAGCAGCAGGTGGTGGGCCGCAGCGAGGGCGGGCCGTCCCTCGCGACGCCCGGGGGCGTGCCGGCCGACGGCGTAGCCGAGGATCGAGCTGCAGTAGGGCTCGTTGAGGGTGATCCACTTCGAGACCCGGTCGCCGAGCGCGTCGTGGACGATCGTGGCGTAGTCGGCGAAGCGTTCGGCGGTGTCGCGCAGCGGCCACCCGCCGGCGTCCTCCAGGGGCTGCGGCAGGTCCCAGTGGTAGAGCGTCGGGACCGGCTCGATGCCCGCGTCCAGCAGTTCGTCGACCAGCCGCTCGTAGAACGCCAGGCCCGCGGGGTTGACCGCGCCGGAGCCGAGGGGCTGCACCCGGGGCCAGGCGATCGAGAACCGGTACGCGTCGACGCCCAGGTCGCGCATGATCGCGACGTCCTCGCCGTGGCGGTGGTAGTGGTCGCAGGCGACGTCGCCGGTGTCGCCGTCGACGGTCGCGCCGGGGGTGTGGCTGTAGGTGTCCCAGATGGACGGGCCGCGTCCGTCGGCCGTCACCGCCCCCTCGATCTGGTACGACGCCGTCGCCACGCCGAACCGGGTCGAGGGCGGCAGGACGGGGGTGACGAGCTCACGCTCGGTCAGGGTGTCGGTCACGGGGCTCCTCAAGGGGTGTTGCTTCGCGTCGCGGGCAGTTCCGCTGAACAGGTTCACCCGCGCCGGAACGGCCGGCGGCGGCGAGGCGTCACGATGCCCGTGCGCGACCAGGCCTGTCAACACGGCTGTTCCGCGGTGTGTCGGTCCGTCACGGCGGGCCGGCGGTCGTAGGTCACGGTTCGGACACGACGACTTGTTCAGCTCTTGTACTTAAGGCCTTAAGCGGCTTTCCTCAGCCACCACGACCTCCACCGGTCGGGTAACCGCGTCGAGGCGCGAGAGGGGGCAGACCGCATGCAGCGAGGTTCCGCGTTCGTCGAGTCCGGCGGTCGTCCCGTCGCCTGGCTCGGCGCCAACTTCTGGTCCCGGGCCGGCGGACCCCGCATGTGGAGCCGGTACGACGGTGACGTCGTCGACGCCGAGCTGCGGGTCCTGCGCGACCACGGGCTGACGGTCACCCGCTCGTTCCTCTACTGGCCCGAGGCGCACCCCGAACCCGACCGGGTCGACCACCGGGTCCTGGACCGGGTCGAGGACTTCCTCGACCGCCACACCGCCCTCGGCCTGACCTCGGTACCGACCTTCATCGTCGGCCACATGTCGGGCCAGAACTGGGACCCCGCCTGGCGCCACGGCGAGGACCTCTACGGCGACACCTGGCTGCTGGGCCGGCAGGCGTTCTTCGTGCACGAGGTGGTGCGGCGGTTCCGCGACCACCCGGCCGTCGCGGGCTGGTTGCTCTCGAACGAGATGCCGATCTACGGCCGTCCGCCGCACGAGAAGCAGCCGGCGGCGCCGCACACCGAGGTCCAGGCGTGGGTGCAGACCCTCGTGCACGCGGCCCGGGCCGCGGGTGCGACCCAGCCGGTCTCGACCGGTGACGGCGCGTGGGGCGTCGAGATGACCGGCGTCGACAACGGCTTCCGGGTGCGCGAGATCGCCCCGCTCGTCGACTTCCTCGGCCCGCACGTCTACCGCATGGAGACCGACCGCACCCGCCAGCACCTCGCGCCGGCGTTCGTCTGCGAACTCGCGGGCTTCACCGGGTTGCCCGTGGTGCTCGAGGAGTTCGGCGTCTCCACCGACTTCGTCTCCGACCGCGGCTCACGCGAGTACTACCGGCAGGTGCTCCACAGCACGCTGCTCGCCGGCGCCACCGGCTGGATCGCCTGGAACAACACCGACTACGACGCGCTCGCCGCCGAGGAGCCCTACCTCCACCACGCCTTCGAGATGCACTTCGGCGTGACGGACCGGCACGGCGCACCGAAGGGTCCGCTGTTCGAGTTGCGGGACTTCCGGGCCGTGCTCGACGCGATCGACGTGACCCGGTGTTCTCGCCCGGACACCGACGTCGCCCTGCTGCTGCCCGCCGCGGTCGAGGCGGACTTCCCGTTCGTCGACGACGCCGACCGCACCGCACCGGTCCGGTCGCTGCACCAGGCGTACGTCGCCGCGCGCGGCGCCGACCTGCCCGTCGCCGTGGTCCGCGAGGTCGACGGCGTGCCGGACGACCTGCGGCTGCTCATCGCCCCGTCGGTCAAGATGCTCACCACCGCCGGCTGGAGCCGCCTCCGCGAGCTGGCCGCCGCCGGCGCGGTCGTGCACGTCTCGTGGTTCGCCGGTGACCACGACGTGCAGCGCGGCCCCTGGTACTCCGACCTCGACGACCTGTTCGGCGTCGAGCAGCAGCTCACCTACGGCCTGGCCGAGCCGATCACCGGCGACACCGTGACCTGGACGTTCACCTCCGCGCTCGGTGACATCCCGGCCGGCACCGAGCTCACCTTCGCCGTGGGCGGCAGCGACGACGCCCGCTCCTACCTCCCGGTCACCCCGGCCGGCGCCGAGGTCCTGGCGGTCGACGACCACGGCCGGCCGGCGCTGCTGCGCCACAGGGTGGGTGCGGGGTGGACGGTGCTCTCGACCTACCCGGTGGAGTACCTCGCCGCCCGCACCCCGCGGGTCAACCCCGAACCCACCTCGCGCCTCTACGACGCGCTGGCTCTCGAGGCCGGCGTCGTCCGCGACGTCCGCGTCGAGGACCCCGCGGTCCACACGGGCGAGCTGCGACACGAGGACGGCCGACGCTTCGTCTGGCTGATCTCGCAGTCCGCGCAGCCGCTCGTCGTCAAGCCCGTCGTCGCCCCCGGCCTGCGACTCCGCCCGCTCGCCGGTGGCGACGACGTCGACCCCCCGGAGAACCCGCCCATCGCCCTCGCGCCGTACGGCGTCGAGGTCCACCTCCTGGAGCACGTGGAAGGAACCCCGTCATGACCAGCACAATGTCGCGCTGGCGGCGGTTCGCGGCAGCCGCCGCGGTCGCCGCGACCGTCACCACCACCCTGGCCGCCTGCAGCGGGAGCGACAGCTCCGGCGACTCGGCCGACGGTTCGGTCGAGCTGAAGATCGCCGACTGGGGTGACTTCGGGCTCAAGCCGTTGATCGCCCAGTACGAGAAGGCCAACCCGGGGGTGACCATCACCGAGGTCACCGGCGAGTACAACACCACCCACGAGAACCTGCAGAAGTACCTGGTCGCGGGAAGTGGTGCACCGGACATCAGTGCCATCGACGAGGGCTTCATCGTCAGCTTCCGCAACCAGAGCGACAAGTTCGTCAACCTGGCCGACACCGCGGGCGACATGGAGAAGAACTACCTCCCGTGGAAGTGGTCGGCCGCCAAGGCCAGCGACGGCTCGGTCATCGGTCTCGGCACCGACGTCGGCGGTCTGGCGATGTGCTACCGCACCGATCTGTTCCAGAAGGCGGGTCTGCCCACCGATCGTGACCAGGTCAGCGCCCTGTGGCCGACGTGGGACGACTTCGTCGCGACCGGCCAGAAGTACGTCGGCGCGACCGGCAAGAAGTTCCTCGACGACGGCGTGACGATCATGAACCCGATCCTCGGCCAGCAGGACGTCGGCTACTTCGACTCCAGCGACAAGCTGGAGATGGACGGCGGCCCGAAGGTCGCATGGGACACCGCCAACAAGGCCATCTCCGCCGGCCTCTCGGCGAACCTGCCGCAGGCCAACGCCACGGCGTGGGCCGCGGGGTTCAAGAACGACGCCTTCGCGACCGTGGCCTGCCCCGCGTGGATGCTCGGCCAGATCCAGACCAACGCCGGTGGTCACGGCACCTGGGACGTCGCCGACATCCCCGGTGGCGGCGGCAACTGGGGCGGTTCCTGGTGGTCGGTGCCGAAGCAGGGCAAGCACACCGAGGCCGCGGCGAAGTTCGTGAAGTGGCTGGTGCAACCCGAACAGCAGACCGCCATCTTCGAGGCCGTCGGCAACCTGCCCTCGCAGCCGGCCTTGTGGACGCAACCGGCGATCGCCGACTACACCAACCCCCGCTTCAACAACGCCCCCACCGGCAAGATCTTCACCACCGCCGCGGGCAAGCTCCCGGACCCGCCGCAGTACCTCGGCAAGAAGAACGGCGCCGTCCGGCAGGCCGTGGAGAACGTGCTGACCGCGGTGGAGCAGGGCAAGTACACCGCGACCAGCGGGTGGGACGCCGCCAAGTCCGAAGCGGCGAAGGCCGCCGGCGGCTCGAGCTGAGCTGACACCCTCACCATGACCGACATCCTCGACCGACGGGAGGCGCCGGGTTCCGGCGCGGCGCCTCCCCCGTCCGGCGGCGCCACGCCGCGCGCAGGTCGCGCGGCGTGGCGCCAGCGGATGTCGCGTCTCGACATCCGGTTCACCCCCTACCTGTTCATCGCGCCGTTCTTCCTGCTGTTCGCGGTGTTCGGGCTGTTCCCGCTGATCTACAACCTCGTCGTCTCGCTGCGCACCTGGAAGCTCGACGACCCGACGCTGGACGGCTGGGCCGGCTTCGCCAACTTCCGTCGGGTGTTCACCGACGGTGACTTCTTCCACGCCCTGGTCAACACGTTCGGCATGTTCATCCTGTCGTCGGTGCCGCAGCTGATCCTGGCGCTGGTGCTGGCCGGTCTGCTGAACCGCAAGCTGCGGGCGAAGACCCTGCTGCGCATGGGGATCCTGATCCCCTACGTCACGTCGGTCGCGGCGTCGACGTTGGTGTTCGGCACGGTCTTCGCCCGTGACACCGGCCTGGCGAACTACGCCCTGCACTTCATCGGCATCGGGCCGATCGACTGGCAGGCCGGCCGGTTCTCGTCCTGGGCCGCGATCTCGGTGATGGTCGACTGGCGGTGGATCGGCTACAACGCGCTGATCTACCTGGCCGCGATGCAGTCGGTGCCGCGCGACCTCTACGAGGCCGCGGCGATCGACGGCGCCGGCAGCGTCCGGCAGTTCCTGAAGATCACCGTGCCGATGATCCGGCCGGCCATCGTGTTCACCGTGGTGCTCTCGACCATCGGTGGCCTGCAACTGTTCACCGAACCGCTGCTGTTCGACTCCAACCCGAGCTCGGCCAACGGCGGCAGCGTCAGCCAGTTCCAGACCGTCGCCATGCTGATCTACAAGACCGGCTGGAAGGACCTCGACCTCGGCTACGCCGCCGCGATGGCCTGGGTGTTGTTCCTCATCATCATCGTGATCGCGAGCGTCAACGGCTGGCTCACGACCCGCGTCGGGAGGACCCGGTGACCACCTCGCTGCCGGACGTCGAGACCCTCGCCGTCCTCGCCCCGAAACCCCCCCGGCGACGCGGGATCCGCGGCCGGGCGCCGTCGGACACCGCCGCCCGTCCGCTGACCTACGTCATCCTCGTGGTCACGTTGCTCGTGTTCGCGTTCCCGCTGTGGTGGATGTTCGTGGTGTCGTCGGGCACCGACGCCGACCTCGCCGCGAGCCCGCCCAAGCTGCTGCCCGGCAGTCACCTGGGCGACAACGTCAGCAACGTGTTCAGCCAGGACGGCGTCTACTTCACCGCCTCGCTGGTCAACAGCGCAGTCAGTTCCACGCTCATCGCCCTGTCGGTGATGCTGTTCTGCTCGCTCGCGGGTTTCGCCTTCGCCAAGCTGAAGTTCCGCGGCCGCAACGTGTTGTTCGTGCTGGTGCTCGCGACCTTGGCCGTACCGCCGCAGCTGGGGATCGTCCCGCTCTACATCCTCATGTCGAAGCTCGGACTCACCGGGCAGCTGACCTCGGTCATCTTCCCGGGGCTGGTGACGGCGTTCGGCGTGTTCTACATGCGCCAGCACATCGCCGAGGGGGTCCCGGACGAGCTCATCGAGGCGGCCCGGGTCGACGGTGCGTCGACGTTCCGCATCTACCGGTCGATCATCGTGCCGGCCGTGCGTCCGGCGTTCGGCGTCCTCGGTCTGTTGACCTTCCTCGCCGCGTGGAACGACTTCCAGTGGCCGCTGATCACCCTCTCGGGCAGCGACCAGCCGACGGTGCAGGTCGCGCTCAACACCCTGGCGTCCGGCACGCTGGTGAACTACTCGCACCTGTTGGCCGGAGCCCTGCTCGCGACGCTGCCGTTGTTCGTGCTCTTCGTGGTCGCGGGCCGTCAGATCGTGTCCGGCATCATGGAGGGTGCGGTCAAGACGTGACCGTGACCGACCCGCGGGGCACGACACCGCGGCGGTCCCGGGCGCGAGGGAACCAGGTGGCGAAGCGACCGACCATCGCGGACATCGCCGCGCTCGCCGGCGTCTCCGCGGGTGCGGTGTCGTACGCGCTCAACGGCCTGCCCGGGGTGTCGGAGCAGACCCGGGCCCGCATCATCGCCATCGCCGACGAGATCGGGTGGGCCCCGAACGTCGCGGCCCGGTCGCTGACGGTCTCGCGCGCCCAGGCGGTGGGGTGGGTCATCGCCCGCCCGACCCCCACCCTCGGCGTCGAACCGTTCTTCACCCAGCTCATCGCGGGGTTGGAGGCCGAACTGTCGCGCTCGCGGGTCGCGCTGCTGCTGCAGGTGGTCGACGACCACGACGCCGCGAGCGCCGCGACCCGTCGGTGGTGGGCGGAGCGGCGCATCGACGGCGTCATCGTCACCGACGTCTGGGCCGGTGACCAGCGGCTGCCCGCGCTGCAGGAACTGGGGGTGCCGACCGTGCTGGTCGGCCGTCCGCAGCCGGGCGTCAACACCCCCGCGGTGTGGAGCGACGAGGCCGGGGCCGTCGCCGGGGTCGTGGACTACCTCGTCGCCCTCGGCCACCGCCGCATCGCGCGGGTGGCCGGCATGAGCCGCCTGGACCACACCCGGGTGCGGACCCGCGCCTTCCGGGCCCGGATGCGCCACCACGGCCTCACCGACCCGCGGGTCGAGGTCACCGACTACAGCTCCGAGCAGGGCGCCCGCGCCACCCGGACCCTGCTCACCTCACCCGACCGGCCGACCGCCATCACGTACGACAACGACGTCATGGCCGTGGCCGCCCTGGCCGTCGCCCGTGAGATGGGGGTCGCGGTCCCGGAGGAGCTCTCCATCGTGTCCGGGGAGGACTCCGAGCTGACCGTGCTCGTGAGTCCGTCGCTCACCGCGCTGTCCCGCGACATCGCGGCGTACGGGTCGACGGCGGCCCGCACCCTGCTGCAGGTGGTCGGCGGCGAGGCCATCGACTCGGTCGAGATCCCCGCGGCACACCTCGTCCCGCGGGGCAGCACCGGCCCGATCCGCCGGTAGTTCGCGGCCACCCCGCAGCTTCCGAGTCGTGGATCCGGTGTCCACCGGATACCGTCTGAGGAAACCATCGGCGCCCCGCGACCCGAACCCGTGGGCACAGGACGTCCCGGTCACGGAGGAACCATGCACCAGGCCCGATCTGCGCTGTCGGTCGTCGGCACGCTCGCTCTCGCCGCGGCGGGTCTCGCCGTCCTCGGGACCGCGCCCGCGAGCGCCGCCCCCACCGCCACCGCGGCCACCGCGGTCGTGCGGAGCGCCCACTTCTCGCCCGACACCGCCGGGGTCGACGTCTACCTCCAGGCGTTCTCCGGCGGCCAGACCCAGCTCTGGGTGAGCAACGTCGGCTACGGCGACATCAGCCAGTACAAGCGGATCACGCCCGGCGTGTACGTGGTCTCGATGCGCCCGCACGACGCCCCCGCCACGTCCAAGCCCGCCATCAGCTGGACCCTCGACGCCAAGGCCGGCAGCGCCTACACGGCCGCGGCGATCGGCAGGAACGCCGCGCTGCAGGCGGTCATCCTCAACGACGAGCTCACCCCGCCCGCCGCGGGTCAGGGTCGGGTGCGGATCGTGCAGGCCGCCAGCACCGCGCCGTCGGTGACCGTCCAGGCCAACGGCGGGGTCGACCTCGCCGACAAGCTCGCGTTCGGGTCCACCTCCGGCTACAAGACCGTGCCCACCGGCCGCTGGGACGTCCGCGCCACCCCCGACGTCGGCGGGGCGAAGCCCGTGACCAGCTCGGTCGCGGTCGCGCCCGGCAGCTCGTCGACCGTCGTCGTCCTCGACGGCGGCTCGGGTGCCCTCAAGCTCACCAGCGTGCAGGACGCCGCCTCGACGGCCGTGGCGCCGGTCGGCTCGGTGAACGCCGGCGGCGGCGGGACGGCCACGGAGTTCGCCGCGGGTGGCACCTCCCTGCTCTCGGTCGGCGGCGCCCTGGCCGGTGCGGCCGCGCTGCTGCTGCTGGCCGTCGCGGTGTGGAGCCGCCGGCGGCATGCCACCCGCTGACCCCGCCCGGTCACGCCGTCTGCTGGGCGGCGTGGCCGTCGTGCTCGCGGCCGCGCTCGCTCTGACCGGCTGCGCCGCTGACGACCGTGGTGAGCGGGTCGCCACGCCGACCCCGACGGTGAGCTCGAGTGGCACCGTCCACCGTGACGCACCGGCGTTGCCCACCCTGGCGGTCGCCACGCCGACGGCCACCGCGACCTCGACGGAGTCCCTGCCGCCGCTGCCTGCGTCGCCGGCGCCGCTGGGCGGGACGAGGACGGCGGCGCCGCTGCGTCTGCAGATCCCGTCCATCGG
Source organism: Jatrophihabitans sp. YIM 134969 (assembly GCF_054456675.1). Classification (NCBI taxonomy): domain Bacteria; kingdom Bacillati; phylum Actinomycetota; class Actinomycetes; order Jatrophihabitantales; family Jatrophihabitantaceae; genus Jatrophihabitans; species Jatrophihabitans sp. YIM 134969. The sequence continues at coordinate 599 of NZ_JBTJEQ010000024.1, read as the reverse complement.
GGTCGACACCGGACTGGAGAACCTCGGGCTCGAGTCCGACGGCAGCCTGCAGCCGCCGACCGCGTTCCCCATGGCCGGCTGGTACGCCCGGGGCGTGCGCCCCGGCGACCCCGGCCCGGCGATCGTCGCGGGCCACGTCGACTCCTACCGCGGGCCCGCCGTGTTCTACGACCTCGGCAAGCTGCAGCCCGGCGACGTCGTGCTCGTGACCCGTGCCGACCGCAGCACGCTGAAGTTCGTGGTCGACTCCAAGGCCCAGTACGCGAAGGCCCAGTTCCCGACGGCCGCGGTGTACGGCCCGACCCCGACGCCCGAACTGCGTCTCATCACCTGCACCGGGATCTTCGACCGGAGCAAGCGCAGTTACGAGGACAACCTCGTCGTGACGGCCGTCCTCACGGGTTGAGGGGATCGTGCCCGGGCCCCGGGTTCCGCTGAGAGGACGCCCGACCGCGTCGGCGTCCGGCTCGGCGTCCGGGACGCCGTCGGGGTCCGGCTCGAGCACGCCAGCCGGGTCGCCGTCGGGCAACCCGTCCGGGAGCACGTCGGAGTCCGCGCCACCGACCGCGTCGACCCGTGGGGGTGGCTCGTGATCGTCA
>NZ_JBTJEQ010000023.1:0-76097 GCF_054456675.1 Jatrophihabitans sp. YIM 134969 | reverse complement strand
GGCCGCTGGCGCGGCGCGGGCGGCGGGCAGCAGGCCGACCTCCCGTCGGCCGACGACGCCGCGGCCTGGCTCGCGGGCCGGCTCCCCGACGGCTGGTTCACCGGCGCCCCGCGCGTCGAGATCGACCGCGAGGAGATCACCGTCGTCGGCGAACTGCCGCCGGTCGAGGGTCCGGACGACACCGCGGACAGCGAGGCCGCCCGTCTGGGCCGCATCCAGCGGTTCCGGGAGGACACCCGCGAGGAGCGGATGGCCATCGACTCCGAGGCGCAGGCGCGGTACGGCCGGGCCATCGCCTGGGGCGCGGCCATCGGTGACACCGAGCAGGTGTTCACCAACCAGTCGGTGCCGGTCATGACCCGGCTCCGGCAGCCCGAGCGGCGCGTCCTCGACACCCTCGTCGACTCCGGCGTCGCCCGCTCCCGCTCCGATGCGCTCGCCTGGTGCGTGCGCCTGGTGGGCGAGCACGCCGACGACTGGCTGGGCAGCCTGCGCGACGCGATGACCGAGGTCGACCGCCTGCGCACCGAGGGCCCCGACCTGTAGGACCCCGAGACGTTGATCAAGGAGCTGTGGTCGCTGCGACCGGCGTGTCGTACGACCACAGCTCCTTGATCAACTCCGGGTTCCGGAGGACTGTCGGAGCGCGCTGGCACCATGGCTGCCGTGGCGCGGGCGCAACCGGGGGGACGGCCGTTGCCACGCCTGCGCCGGTACGACGACGAGCGGCAGCGGTTCGGCGGGCAGGACGGCGTCGACCGGATGGACCCCCTGGACACCGGCCGGCCGGTCACCGACGCCGACGCCCGCCCGGGCGCCGATCCCGAGGAACACGACCTCTCGGTGACCGTCCGCTGGTCCGAACCGCCGCCCTGGCTGGGCCGGCGGCTGACCGGCCGCACGCTGGACCTGCTCGACATGGCGGGCGACAGCCCCACCCGCACGGCGCTCGGCGCCCGCCACGGCCGCGAGCCGCGCGAGGTGCTCGTGACGGCCGGGGGCACGGAGCCGTACGAGCTCGTGGCGCGGGAGTTCCGGCCCGAGCACGCCGTCGTGGTCCACCCGCAGGCGGGCGCGGCCGAGGCGGCCCTGCGCGCGCACGGTCACGCCGTGCAGCGCGTGGTCCTGCGTCCGCCGTTCACGCTCGACCCGGCCGACGTCCCGGCCGACGCCGACCTCGTCGTGCTGTCCAACCCCACGAACCCGACGTCGGTGGTCCACCCGTGGGAGACCGTCGACGCCCTGATCCGCCCCGGCCGGGTGGTGGTCGTCGACGAGTCCTTCGCCGAGTGCGTCCCGGGCGAACCCGACTCGGTCGCCGGCCGCGCGGGTGACGGCCTGGTGGTCGTCCGCTCGCTGCCGCCGGCGTGGGACCTGGTCCGGCTGCGCGCGGGCTACCTGCTCGCCGCGCCGGGCCTGACCCGGCGCCTGGCGGGCTGGCAGTCGCCCTGGCCGGTGTCGCGGACCTCGCTCGCGGCGCTGGCGCTGGCGGCCACGGCCGACGTGCTGGTGCAGTCGGGCGAGTGGGCCCACGACCTGGCCGCCCGCCGCGCTGCACTGATCGATGCACTGGGCACCGTTCCGGGCGTCGGGCTCACCCCCGGCGCCACGGCCGCGTTCGTGCTCGTGCACCGGCCGGGCGGCTCGGCCCTGCGGTTGGCCCTACGCCAGCGGGGGTTCCTGGTCCGCAAGGGAGACGACTACCCCGGCCTCGGACCCGACTGGTTCCGGGTCGCGGTGCCGTCGGTCGAGGGCGGCCGCCGTTTCGCCGCCGCCCTGCGCGACGCCGTCACCGCGTCAGCGCGCTGACCAGGTCCTCGAGCGTCGTCACCGGGGCGTCGCAGACGAACCCCCGGCACACGTAGGCCGCGGGGGCACCGCCGACCAGCGGGCGGTCGACCAGCAACGGCCGCGGGTCGCCGACGTCGCCCGCGACCACCACGGCGCCGGGCGGACGGTGCCGCCAGACGGCGAGGCCGAGGTCGGCCGCGGCGGGGTCGTCGAGCGCGCCGACCACGGCCACCTCGACCGGACCCGCGGCCATCCCCTCGGCGACGGCCAGCAACCAGCCGGCGAAGCGCGGGTCGATCCCGACCAGGGACGCCATCGACTGCACGGCGGCGTCGGCCGCGGCCCGCCGCTCCAGCGAGCCGGTCAGCGCCGCCGACGTCAGCAACGCCCCGGCGATCGCCGTCGTGCCGCACGGAGTGGCGTTGTCGCCGGTGTCCTGCGGGCGGGCGATGAGCGTCTCGGCGTCGTCGGCGGTGTCGAAGAAGCCGCCCTCGCCGTCGGCGAAGTGGTCGAGCACGAGGTCCAGCAGGTACTCCCCGACCTCGGCCCACACCGCCTCCCCCGTGGCCTGGTGCAGCAGGAACAGCCCGTCCGCGAGGTCGCCGTGGTCCTCCGCGACCCCCACCGCCGCGCCCACCTCGCCGTCCCGCGAGGAACGACGCAACCGACCCCGGCCCTCGCCGACGAGATGGGTGGACACCACGAAGCGGGCCGCCGCCCGAGCCGCCGCGACGAAGGCGGGCTCGTCGAGCACCACGCCCGCCTCGGTCAGGGCGGCGATCGCCAGGCCGTTCCACGCCGTCACGACCTTGTCGTCACGGGCCGGTTGCGGCCGGCGGTCACGGGCGGCGAGCAACTTCTCCCGCCACTCCGGCCACGCTTCCGGTGCACCCTGCAACAGTTGCAACGTCGAGGTGCCGTGCTCGAACGTGCCCTCGGCCGTCACCGACAACACCTCGGCCGCCGCCCGACCGTCGTCCGGCCCGAGCACCTCCGCCAGCTCGGCGGGCGTCCAGACGTACGTCAAGCCCTCCTCACCGTCGGTGTCGGCGTCGAGGGCCGAGGCGAAAGCGCCTTCCTCCGTGCGCAGGTCGCGCAGCAGGAACGCGGCGGTGGAGTGGGCGACGGCCGCGAACTCGTCACCCTCGGGCGTGCCGGCGAACAACCGTGCGGCGTGGGTGTAGGCGCGCAGCAGCAGCGCGTTGTCGTAGAGCATCTTCTCGAAGTGCGGCACGACCCAGGCGGCGTCGACGCTGTAGCGCGCGAAGCCACCGGCCAGTTGGTCGTACATCCCGCCGCGGTGCATCGCCGCCAGCGTCTGCACCGCCATCCGGCGCGCCGCGGGGTCCCCGGTGCGCTCGTGGTGCCGGAGCAGGAACTCCACCACCATCGACGGCGGGAACTTCGGCGCGCCGCCGAAACCGCCGCGGGCGGAGTCGAACGACTGCGTCAGCGCCGCGACCGCGCCGGCCAGGTCGTCCGCACCGAGCGGTTCAGTTGCAGTGGGCAACGATTGCCGCGAGGCGAGGACCTTGGTCAGCTGCGCCGCGGCGTCGGCGACGTCCGACCGGCGCGACGTCCAGGCTTCGGTGACCGCCTCCATCAGCTGCAAGAACTGGGCGCGCGGGTAGAAGGTCCCGGCGAAGAACGGCGCGCCGTCGTGGTCGAGGAACGCGGTCATGGGCCAGCCGCCGGAGCCGTTCATGGCCACCGTCGCGTTCATGTAGACCGCGTCGACGTCGGGCCGCTCCTCCCGGTCCACCTTGATCGCCACGAAGTCCCGGTTGAGCACCGCGGCCACACCCTCGTCCTCGAACGAGTCGTGTGCCATGACGTGACACCAGTGGCACGCGGCGTACCCCACCGAGAGCAGGATCGGCACGTTCCGGCGCCGGGCCTCGGCGAACGCGTCGTCACCCCACTCCCTCCAGTCCACCGGGTTCTCGGCGTGCTGCAGCAGGTACGGGGACGTGGCGGAGGCCAGCCGGTTGGTCACATCCCCATCCTCCCCGCGCCTCCCCCGCTCCCTCACGCACACCGGGACAATGGCGTCGTACACCGCAGGCACGGGAAGGGACGGGCGAGCGATGACCCAGGCGCGTCCACGGCTGCCCGCCGTGAGCCCCGCGGCCATCGACGTGTTCACCCACCTGCTCACCTCCGGCCCCGCACCCCGCGTCGCCATCGCCCAGGCCACGGGGTTGTCGCAGGCCGCGGTGACCAAGGCCGTCGCCCCGCTCGTGACCGCGGGTTTCGTCACCTTCCACGACGTCGACACCCCCCGCCCGGCCGCCGGGGCGGGCCGCCCGCCCGTGCCGGTGCGGGTGGTCACCGACGCCGCGTTGGCGGTCGGCGTCAAGGTCACCCGTGAGGAGGTGGTCGGGGTGGTCACCGACCTCGGCGCGTCCGTGCTCGTCCGGCACCGCCGCGGCCTGCGACGTCACACCGTCGGCGAGGTCAGCAGGACCGTGACCGCCGTCGTCGCACGGCTGCGCGGTGATCTGGGGGCGGCCGACGACCGCGTGATCGGGGTGGGCGTCACGGTCTCCGGCGACGTCGACACCGCCGCCGGGGTCGTCCGGCACTCACCACTGCTGGGCTGGCGCGACGTCGCTCTCGGCGACGCCGTGGCCGCGGCCACCGGGCTCCCGGTCCGCATCGACAACGACGTGCGCGCGCTGACGATCGCCGAGCGGTGGTTCGGGGTCGGACGCGGCGGCGCCGACCCGTTCGTCATCGTGACCATCGGGTCCGGGATCGGCTGCGGAATCTACGTCAACGGCGACGTCGTGAGCGGCGCGTTCGGGGTGGCCGGCGAGATCGGCCACCTCCCCATCGCCGGTCACGGTCGACCCTGCACCTGCGGCCGTACCGGTTGCCTGGAGACCGTGGCCTCGACCGACGCCGTGCTGGCCGACGTCGAGACCGCCACCGGCCGCACGGGTCTGACCCTCGCGGACGCCGTCGACCTCGCCCACGCCGGGAACCCTGCGGCCGTCGAGGCCTTCGACCGCGCCGCGAGCGCGATCGGCACGGCCATCGCGACCGTGGTCAACCTCATCGGCCCGCGGGTGGTCGTCATCGAGGGTGAGGCCGTCTCCGACTTCGACCTCTACGACCGCCGCCTGCGGGAGGCGTTCGCGGCGGGCGCGTTCGGCGCCGCCGGCCGCTGCGACCTGCAGCTGCGGGCCCACACCTTCGAGGCGTGGGCCCGCGGCGCGGCCGCGTCGGTCATCCGCGCGTTCGTCCGGCAGGGCCGGCGCCCCGCGACCTGACCGCCCGGTGAGTCCGCCACCGTCGATCTCCGGCGAGTGGGCAGTTCCTCCGTCGAGTGGTCGGAAATTCTTGACCACTCGACGCAGAAGGTGACCACTCGCCGGAACCCCGTCGGCGACGGAGACCCCTAGACGGTCAGGGCGTCGATGTCGGGCATGTAGCCGCTGGTGTTGAGCAGCTGCACGTCGTTCGCCCCGGCGGCGAGCGGCAGGTACACGGTCACCGTGTGCGGCGTCGACCAGTCGTTGTCGTTCGTGCCGACCGCGTTCACCCACACCGGCGTACCGCCGTTGACGCTCACCTGCACCTGCCGGGCGGAGTCGCCGTCCAGGTAGGACAACCGGGCGACGTACGTGCCCGCCCGGGGCGCCTGAACGCCAGTGAGTGTGACCCACTGCGAGTAGCCGAGGTTGCCGACCTTCGCGCCGCCGGAACACGCGCTGCAGTCGCCCCGGCTCGCGCCGCCGGCCAAGACGCTGCTCGGCGCCTCCGCCTCGTACGTGACGGGCCCGCCCGCGGCACTGACGTTGAGCGTCAACGGTGTCGAGGTGGCCGTGACCGCGCCGCCCGTTCCGCGCAGGCCGACCGTGACGGTGTGCCGGCTGTCCGCGGCGAACCCACCGACCGTGGCCGTGGTCGACGTCGTGGTGACGGCCTTCGCGCCGTCGACCCGCACGACGTAGGTGGAGCCTCGCCTGGGCGCCGCGTTCCACGCCAGGGTGAGACCCGACGACGTCGCCGACGTCGCCCGCAGACCGGTCACCGCCGTGGCGGTCCTGTCGACCGGGGTCAGCACGAGCAGGCGCGAGCCGTGGGCTGGCAACGTCGCGCCGAACTGACCCGACGCACCACCCAGGTTCTTGTGCTTCCACAGGTCGCGGGCCACGGCGGTGCCACTGAGGCCGACGTCGGTGAGCTTCGTGGTCACCCGCGCGGGGCTGTCGGCCAGGTTGAACTGGCCGACCACCACGGAGCCGTCGGGGTTGCGGCTGTACCAGGTCTGCTGCTGGCTGCGCTGGTCGACCGGGCGGGCCACCCGACCCGCCTGGTCGACGGCGATGACCTCGTCGTTGGTGATGAGGGAACGGCCGTACGCATCGAGCTTCGTGAGGTCGTCACCGAGGTAGAGCGGCGCCGCCTGCAGGGCCCAGAAGGACGTGTACGTCTGGCGTTCCGCGTCGGTGAGGCCGTCCATCGCCCCGACGCCGACGTCGAGGGAGTCCAGGTTGTTCCAGCGCCCCAGGCCGGCGAGGTCGAGGAACGGTACGACGTCGTCGAAGCGCTGCTTCACCGAGTTGTTCCAGGTGACGAGGGTGTCGCAGTAGCACTCGACGTCGGTGTCGACCCGCCACCCGTTGGTGTACTGGCGCCACGTGTCGGACTGCCGGGGGCTCAGCGCCCACGACAGGACGAACTGGATCGGCCGGGCGGTGGCCCGCAACGCGATCGACCACGCCGCGACGTCCGTGGTGTTGTCGTACTGCGGACCGCCCTTGTTCGAGCCCGGCCCCACGCCGTCGAGCTTGAGGAAGTCGACGTGCCAGTCGGCGAGCTCCATCGCGATGGAGTTGACGTACGCCTGCGCGCACTGGTTCGAGAAGTCCATCTTGTAGGCGAGGTCCCACCCGTTGGTGGTGCGCAGGTCGGGGTAGACGACGTCGCGGGTGTGGCAGCTGGTCGTGCCGAAGATCGGCGTGTTGCCGTCGTCGTAGGCGCGCTTGTCCAGACCGACGGCGAGGTAGGTGCCGAGCTTCAGGCCGTCGGCGTGCGCCTTGTCCGCGAGCCAGGCGAGCCCGTGCGGGAAGCGGTCGGGGTTCGCGATCGGACGCCCCCACTCGTCGAAGCGATCGCTCCAGCCCGAGTCGATGTTGAGGTACGTGTAGCCGTGGCTCTTGAGCTGCGTCGCGAGCACCTGCTCCTGCTGCAGGACGTGGTCCTCGGTGAGCCAACTGCCGTTGCCCCCGGGGTTCAACCCCGGGTAGTTCGACGACTGCAGGCTCCACGAACTCCAGCCCATGTAGGGCTTGGCCGCCGCACCCTGGGACGGGTCGACCCGCGACCCGGCCGCGGCCGTCGCGGCGAGCGACGACGCCGCGGAGCTCACCGCGGCAGCGCCGGGTGTCGGGGTGGACGGGGTGGGTGCCGCCGACGCGGTACCGCAGGCGGCGAGGGCGCCGACGGCGAGCGCGGCGGCGAGGCCGGCCCGGGCGGCGGAGCGGACCGACGGGCGTCGGACGGGACGTTGAGGGGACACCAGTGGCCTCCAGAGGACGAATCGGACGTCCAGCGGAGGCTACGGTGAATTCATTCACACCGTCAAGTAATGCGCCACGGCGCGAGGTCCCCCTTCACGCGTCGAGCAGCGACGGCACGAACACCTCGTCGACCTCGAGTCGTCGATCCGACAGGCCCTGCGCGTGGTGGAAGCGCAGGAACATCTCGACGGTGCGGCGGTTGGCCTCGACGCCGTACGGCCACCAGTCGCCGGTGAAGACCTCGGCGTTGCGGTCGAGCAGGGCATCGGCCCAGGGCAGCATCATCGTCGCGCCGAACAGGCGACGCGCGTACGCCTGCCGCTGCATCGCCACGTCCTTCGCCGCGACGAAGGCGTCGTAGACCGCGCGGACGAGACCGGTGTCGGCCAGCAGGTCCTTCCGCATCACCACCGGGTGCATCATCGGGAACACCCCGGTGCGCCGGTACCAGTCCGCCTCGACCGGGACGAAGTCGGGGAACAGCCGCGTGATGTCGCGTGCGGAGCCGTCGAGCACGATCTGCGGGACGTTGGCCGTCACCAGTGCGTCGATCTCGCCGTCCTCGAGCAGGTGCGCGAGGGCGCGATCGGTGACGTCGGTGATCTCGATGCCGGGTGGCCGCAGTTGCGGCACGACGTCGAAGGGCTCGGCCGGCGCGTCCAGCCCACCGATCACCCAGCGGTTCGCGGCGGGGTCGAACCCGAAGTCGTCGGAGAGGACGCCCTTGGCCCAGACGCCGGAGTCCTGCCCGTACATCCCCCACTCGCCGATGGTCTTCCCGACGAGGTCCGCCGGACCCTCGATGCCCGCGTTCCGGTTCACGAACACGCAGGAGTGCCGGAACACCCGGTTCGGGAAGACCGGCAGCGCGAGGTACGGCGTGTCCGGCCCGAACTCGCGCAGGTACCAGGTCCAGCCCAGTTCGGCGACGTCGAACTCCCTCCCGCGCATCATCGCGCGGAAGATGTCGGGCAGCGTCGCCGCGCTCCGCATCGTCACGTCGACACCCTCGACGTGGACCGATCCGTCGAACAGTGCCCGGGTGGTGTCGTAGGGGCCGGTGGCCATCGTCAGCGTCCGCGTCGTCATGGGTCCACCGTGTCCGGCGTCGCCCGCCGGAGCCAGGTCCCGTTCGGTTCGCGCGTTACCCGTCCGGTACGACACCCCGAGGTAGCGTCGACGAGGTGGACCTGCGCGGCCTCCGGTACTTCGTGGCTGTCGCCGAGGAGCGCAACATCGGGCGCGCGGCCGCCCGCCTGCACATGACGTCACCACCGCTGAGCCGGGCGCTGCGCCGACTCGAGACCGACCTCGGCGTCACGCTCCTGGAGCGCACGACGACGGGCGTCGTGCTCACGGCCGCGGGTCGGATGCTGCACGAGGGCGCGGTGGCCCTGCTCGGGCGGGCTGACCGGCTCGTGGACGAGGTCCGCGCCACCGCCGGGAGCTCCACCCTCGCCGTCGGGTCGCTCGCCGACACCGTCGACCTCGTCGGTGGTCGCCTGGTCGGAGCCTTCCGCGCCGAGCACCCCGGCGTGGCCGTGACCGTGCACGAGACCGATCTGGGCGACCCCAGTGCCGGGTTGCGGGCGGGACTGGTGGACGTCGCGCTGACCCGGCTGCCGTTCGACGACACCGGACTCGCCACCCACGTGCTGCACACCGAGACGGTCGGCCTGGTGGTCCGGGACGACGACCCGCTCGCGGATGCAACGTCGGTGGAGGTCGACCACCTGTCCGGTCGGCGCTGGGTGCGGTTGCCGCCGGACACCGACCCGGTCTGGACGGCGTACTGGACCGGCCCGGGCGTCAGCCCGTCCGACGACACCCCGGTGCGGACGATCCAGGAGTGCCTGCAAGCCGTGCTGTGGAACGGGATGTCGGTGCTCGCGCCGGTCGACCAGGTGCTGCCGGCGGGGCTGCGGGCGGTGCCGGCATCGGACCGTCCGCCGAGCGCACTCGCACTCGCGTGGCCCGCGTCGGACACGTCACCGCTCGTGCGGTCGTTCGTGCAGGTCGCGGCCCGGGCCTACCGCACGGACGTCTGAACCGGCCCCACCAGCATCGGGTCGAACAGGCGCATCTCACGCAGGGGCGGCACCTCGGCCGTCAGGGCCAGGCGGGCGCGGGCGATCGCGACGGTGCGCTTGACCAGCCGACCCGAGAGCCACCAGAACCAGATCGCCAGCGGCACCTCGACGAGGGCGGCGGACACGACGCTCCACCACCGTTCGTCGGTGTTCCACGACAGCACGGTGTCGAACCAGGCGTCGCAGAACAGCAGGGTGCCGGTGACGAGCGTGGCCGGGATGAGCAGTTGCCGCCCGCGCCAGGCGGCCCAGCCGCAGGTCGCGAAGGCGACGAGCAGGCCGATGTCGAAGCCGACCCACACCAGCCGCCACTGCCCGACCGTCTCGGTCTGCGGCAGGGTCGTGCCGAGCCCGACGATCCACACCGCGAGGACGACGACGGCGACGCCGGTCAGTGCGAGGAACCGCCGCCGGCGACGACGGTCGGCCGCCGCGATCTCGGTCGGGCACCCGGCCTGCAGCAGCACCGCGGCGAGGTGCTGGCGTTCGGCCTCGGGCAGCGCCAGCAGTTCACGCTCGGAGACGACCACGACCGGTCACGCCTCGCCGTCGAGGACGGCGTCGAGCAGTCCGGGGAAGCGCGCGTCGAGGTCGTCGCGGCGTAGCGAGATCTGCCGCTGGCGCCCGACGGGGACGTTGCGCACCACGCCCGCCTCGCGCAGCGTCTTGAGGTGGTGGGAGAAGGTCGACTTGGGCGTGCCCGGGTCGACGCTGTGACACTGCGCCACGGTCTGGGGGCCGTCGGCCGCGATGAGGCGCACCAGCTCGAGGCGGGCGGGATCGGACAGCGCGAACAGCACCGACGTGAGCTCGATGTCCGCGGCGTCCGGGTGCGGCATCGTGCGCGGCCGGGCGTCCGTGGCAGTGGTCGTCATCACAGTTCGACTTTCTTGGAACGTTCGGGGGACCCGACCGGTTCGGACCCTTCGAGGCAACTCGAACAGACCAACGCACGGTAGGACGACTGGAGTCCCGCATGACCGAAGTGCTCCCCAGCTCACAGGTGGCGCCCACGACGGGTACCCACCGTCGCCCCGGGGCGCCCCGCAGGCGCCACGTGCCCCGTCGGGTGGGCTTCTGGATCGTCGCCGCGACGACAACCGCCATGCTCGCCGCCTCCAGCGCGCCCAGCCCGCTCTACGCCGTGTACCAGCAGCGGTTCGGCTTCTCGTCCGTCACGCTCACGATCATCTTCGCGATCTACGTCATCGCGTTGCTCGCGACGTTGCTGACGGTCGGGCGGCTGTCCGACCACATCGGCCGCCGGCCGGTGCTCGCGGTCGGGCTCGTGCTGGAGGCCGTGTCGATGGGCCTGTTCGTGGAGGCCTCCGGCACCGGGTGGCTGCTCGCCGCCCGCATCGTGCAGGGCGTGGCGACCGGCTCGGCCATCGCCGTCCTCGGCGCCTACCTGCTCGACCTGCAGCCGGCGAACGGTTCGCGGCTCGGCTCGCTCGTCAACAGCCTCGCCCCCACCGGCGGCCTCGCCGTCGGAGCGGTCGGCGCGGGTGTGCTCGTCCAGTACGCGCCCGACCCCTCGCAGTTGGTCTTCTGGCTGCTGGGCGGGCTGTTCCTCGTCCTCGCGGCCGTCGTCGCCGTCCTGCCCGAGTCGGTGCAGCGGACGCCGGGCGCGCTGGCCTCGCTCCGTCCGCGGGTCTCGGTACCGCGAGAGGCCCGGTCGGCGTTCGCCGCGGCGGCACCGGTGATGGTCGCGTCGTGGGCGCTCGGGGGCATGGTGCTCTCGCTCGGCGGATCACTGCTCGCCGTCGTCTTCGGACTGACCAACCACGCCCAGACCGGTCTGATCATCGCCCTGCTCCCGGCTGCCGCGGCCCTCGCCGCGTTCCTGCTGCGCGACCTCGCACCCGCGCCGATGACCCGGGTCGGCACCGTCGCGCTGGTCGCCGGCGCGGCGCTCGTCCTGATCGCGCTGGCCACGTCCTCGCTGTGGCTGTTCGTCGTGGCGGCCCTCGTGGCGGGCGGGGGCTTCGGGGTCGGGTTCCTCGGCGCGCTGCGCGGCGTCACCCAACTGGCCGAGCCCCACGAGCGCGCCAGCCTGCTCTCGGCCGTCTACGTCGTCAGCTACATCGGCTTCAGCGTTCCGGCCGTGGTGGCCGGGTTCCTCGTGAACCACCTGGGACTGCTGCACACTGCACTCGGTTACTCCGCGTTCGTCGGGATCGTGGCCGCCGCGACGTTGATCGGCGAACTGGCCACCCGCCGCGGAGCGCGCTGACGGCTGCGGGCACGATGACCCCACTCGTCCACCGTGGGAGGAACACCGTGATCGGAACCGTCGCCGTCATCGCCGGCAAGCCTGGAACCGGAGACACCCTCGAGGCGGCGCTGCGCGAGCTCGCCGCCGGCACCCACGGCGAGGAGGGCTGCATCCTCTACAGCCTGCAGCGCGGCGTCGCGGACCCCGACACGTTCGTGACGGTCGAGAAGTGGCGCAGCCAAGCCGACCTCGACGCCCACATGCAGACCCCGCACATCGCGGCGGCGCTCGGCGTCGCGACCGACCTGCTCGCCCGCGAGATCCTCATCGTGCCGACCGACATCCTCGACGTCGGCGAGAAGGGCGCGTTCTGAAGGCGATCCTCCTTCAGAGCGCGACGGCGTCGCGGTAGACCAGCCTCGGCCGCAGCGGCAGGTCCTCCTGCCGCAGCCCGACGACGTCCTCGGGCACCCGCTCGTACTCCTCGACCACGAGTCGCACGTCGCTGTCCGGATCACGTGCGGGCAGCCTCGAGCGGATCGACTCGGGCGTCGGCAGCACGCCGACCCACCGGCCGACCATCTCGGCGCCGACCCGCACGAGCGGCACCGCGGAACCCTCCCGCCGCCACACCGGTTCGCCGTCGACCTCGGCGTCGACCCGCTCGACCCACGCCCTCACCGCGTGCCGGTCGTCCGGCTCGCCGTTCTCGACCAGGCCCGCGTCGACGACGCCCGTGAGGGACACGACGACCTGCGACGGGTCGGGGAACCGCCACCGCAGCTCCCGCCGAGGCGGGACCGTGAGCATGGGCGGGACGACGACCTCGGACAACTCACACCCGGGGACGGCGTAGGGCTGCATCCGGGCGAGCGCCAGCCGTAGGAACGGCCAGTGCGCCTCGCCCGGGTCGGGCTCGATGTCGCAGGCCCACAGTCGTCGGGTCGGGTCGTACCGCACCGGATGCCCGACGGCCGCCCCGGCCGCCCGGCGCCCGAACCCGCGCACGGTCACCGCCGGCAGCACCCACCGGCCGTGCCCCGCCGGGTCCCCGCCGCCGAGATCCCGGGCCCGCAGCTCCGGGGTCGGCGCGGTGCCGGTGCGACGCACCGGATCGAGTCCCCACCGTGAGAACAGCACGTCGGCATCGGGTGTCGGCGCCGGATCGCCGTCCAGACCCGAGAGCACCACCGCGAGCAGTTCGTCCTCGCCGGAGCTGAACCACGGCCGTTCGAGGTACACCCGCAGCCCACCGACCCGGCTGCGGACCCAGGTGGTGTCGGCGACGGCCGGTGACGCGCCCCCGCGCTCCTCGCCGTCGACCCACCGGAACGTCGGCAGCACCTGCCGCACTGCCGGCAGGGCGGGCGGCACCGACGCCGGCACGTGCACCTGCACCGGGTCACCGGTCACCGACGTCGCGGCGGCGTCGGCCGCGACCTCGGCCGGGAAGTACTCGCGGAACGCGGTGGTCGCGCGCGGGGTGTAGGTGACCAGGTGGTGGCGCACGTCGCTGATCTCGTGACGCCCCCGCGTGGTCACCGAGCCGTCCTCGTGAACCAGGTGGAAGTCGTCGGTGTGCGGCGTGAGGTCCGAGCGCCCGCCCCACGCCGGGTGCTGCTCGGAGTACCCGACGGCCGTCCGGAGTGCGGTCGTCGGGCCGTCCGTGGCGGGGTCGTCGGAGGTCACCGTCCAGCTGGCCTCGAGGTCGACGCGGGCGGTGCTCGGCCCGTCGTAGAGCAGGTGGCCGGACAGGCCCGTCCCGGTGTCCCCGGGGCCGCGCCGCGCGGTCAGCCACCGGTCGAGCACGGGCCGCGCGAGCGGGCGGGACACGGCGTGGACGAGTTCGGCCGGAGAGGGCGGCGTGAGCGTGGGATCGGTGCCCGCGGCGGTGTCCGCGGCGAGGGCCCCGCCGACCTCCTGCACCAGCGTGAACAGCTGGGCGCCGCGCTCCGACGTCGCACTGCTGACCTCGACCGGCAACCGCCGGCCCGGCGGCAGTTCGACGCGCAGCACGCGCGCGCCGACGTCGGGGGTGACCACGGGACCGTCGGCCGGCGCCCCGGTGCCGCGGGCGAGCGACAGGCGCCACGCGCCCAGTTCCGGCCAATTCCCCGACCAGGGCAGCCGCCGCACCTCCAGCGGCGCGTGGGGCTCACCGCCGAGCGGGCGCGGGAGACGCCAGCTGACGACCGCGGCTTCGGCGAGGGAGTCCGGCAGGTACGGCGTGCGGGGGTGGTCGGTCTCGTGCACGACGAGGTACCCGGGCTGGGCACCGCGGCCGCGGTGCACCTGCAGGTCGGCGAGCGCCGCGGCCGCGTCGGCCGCGGTGAGCCCGCTGCCCGCGGTCGGGACCAACCTCAGGCCGTCGGCCGGGACGAGCACGGGCGCGTCGGGGTCGCCGACGTCCCACACCTGCGCCGCGACGAACGTGCCCTCCTCCTTGCGGGCCACCGCGTAGGCCCGCGCGACCTCGACGCCCCCGACGTCGAGCGCGGCGTCGAACCGGCCGTGGCGTTCGGCCTCGACGACGGTGCCGTGCGGGGGCGCGAGGTGGCGGTCGCTCGTGGGCCGGGTGTCACCCGGCCAGGTGGTCACGTCGGGCGTGGCGACCCCGTCCGCGTAGTCGACGCCCGAGCGCACCACCAAGCGCTGCAACGACTCGCCCTCGACGACGTCGTGCTGCAGGACCAGAGCGGGAGGGGTGAGGACGTCGCTGCGCGTGTGGAGGACCTCCGCGCCCGCGTGCGCGTCGTCCGGCCGGGTCGTGCTGTGACCGGCGAGGTCGACGTGCCGCGCGCGGAACACGTACGGCGTGCCGTAGCGCAGCCGCGGCAGGGAGGAACCCGCGACCGACACGGCGATGTCGACCGGGAGACCCGCGGGCAGCGGTACACCGGCGTCCGCCGCGTCGTCGGGGTCGGAGCCGTCGCCGCGGACGTGGCGACCGGGGCGTGGCACGGCGAGGCTCCAGCCGTCCCAACCGAACAGGACGTCGTCGGTGTAGAGCGCACCGTCGGTGGTGGTGTCGGCCGACGACGTCGACACGTGACCCTCGTCGAGCACGTCGAGGGTCAGCGGCGGGTCCGCGAGCCGGTACGTGACGTGCCGCGCGACCAGGGAGCGCCAGTGCTCACCGTCGTTCCGGTCGAGCACCTCCGGCCGGAGCCCGCGCCGGACCGCCTCGGGCGGCGCGGGGACTTCATCCGGAGACCCTGCCTCCGTCAGGTCGTGGGCCTGCTGCCCCTCGTGCAGCATCACCCGCATCGCGCGGCCACCGCCCGGTGCGGCGACGGTGAGCCCGCCGCCACGGCCGGCGGGCACCCGGTCGGGCTGCCGGTCCGCATCCGTGGGCGGACCGCCGTCCGACGCCGAGGCGGGCGAGAGCCCCGAGGTGGCCGCGGTGGTCAACCGCATCGCGCCGCCGTCGACGTCGCGGACCACCGCACGCGCGGCCACGCCGAGCGGCACCATCCCGTGCGTGGCGTCGCGGCCGTCGCGCCACGGCTCGAACCACGGGTCGTCGAAGGCGTAGCCGACCGACGGCCCGTCCCGCCGGATCGTGTCGGCGTCGCCGTCGAACCGCGCGAGCCGGATCGTGCCGTTCCGCCGCAGCTCACCGCTGTCGAAACGCACCTCGACCACCAGGCCGAACACCCGCAACAGGGCCGGGTGCGCACCGAGACCCCCGACCACGGCGTGGAACTCCGGCTCCCGGACCGGGGGCGGCGCGGAATCGTGGGCGCGTTGCAACCACGCGGTGTGCTGCAGCAGCAGCTGTCCGACCGCCGCGGTGTCGGGCTCACCGTCCGCGCCGACGACCGCGGGCGACACGACCCCGGCCCGGTCCTCCTGCTCGGCCTGACGGTCGAGCAGCGACCCGGCGCGTTCGGGGTTGCCGATGATGCGGTCGACGACGTCGGTCTGGCGGCGCACCCCGGTGAGCAGCGAGCGCGAGGTCGTCTGCCGACTGCGCGCCGCGGACCGCTCGACCGCCGCGACCGCGTCGTGGGTGGCGAGGTAGTCGTAGGACCGCACGGGGGTGCCGGCCAGCGTCGGCACCGGCCGGGTGCGGACCGGGAGCCCGCCGAGCGCGCCGGTGAACCACCCGTCGTCGGGAGCGGGGTCGGAGGGCACGACCCGGGCGACGACCTCGCGGCCGTCGACGAGCAACGTCACCGACTCCAGTGCCCGCACCAGGGCGGGCCACCGCGCGAACGTGGGGAAGTCCGCGAGCGCACCGGGTTCGACGTCGGGCGTCAGCCGGGGCGACACGTACAGCCCGGCCGCGGCGATGCCGTCGGCGGTGTCCCACGGCAGCACGGTGACGACGACGGCCTCGTCCATCACGCCCCCCTCGGCGCGAACGCCGCGCAGTACTCGGCCCACGGCCCCTCGGCCGGCCCCATGAGCTCGGCGAAGGTCGGATCTCCCGACGAGCCCGCGAACTTCTTCTCGCACGAGATGCTCACGCTGGTGCTGAAGAACGCGATGGACACCTCGACGGTGATGCTGGCGCGGCCGACGACCTTGCCGGAGTCGTAGCCCAGTTCCATGGCGAGCGTGATCGACGCGCTGATCAGCCCGAGGACGTCGACCTCGCCGCGGATGCGCAGGTAGCCCAGGATCGTGCCGTCGCTGCCCGCGAGCTTGAAGTAGACGCCGGCCATCACCGACACCGAGCCGGACGCCACGCCGAAGTCCAACGCGAGCACGGCGCCGAGCTCGAACGACGCCTCGAGGGTCTTCACCCCGGTCAGGCCGATCTCCAACCCGAAGTAGCCGCCACCGCCGAGCAGCGAGACCGCGAGGGTGAACGGCCGGTCGCGGCGGCAGAACGCGAACCACAGGCTCGGGCCGTCACCGATCCACGGCACCCGGGCCTCGGCGGCGATCGCCAGGTTCGTGAGGCAGAACATGCCCATGGCGACGTCAGGCAGAGCGAGTGAGAACCCCGCCCGCGCGCCGGTGGTGTCGACCTCGACGTAGGGCGGGTCGGCGAACCCGTCGGCGGGGATGAGCTCGAGGAGGTCGTTGACCCACTCGAGGACCCCGAGCCAGACGGGCTTGCCGACCACGACGTCGACCTCGGGCTTGGACCCGGCACGCATGCGGACGAACATGCGGTCCAGCGGGATCCGCACCAGCGGGGCGGTCGGGACGAGCGTGAGCTGCATGCCCTGGATCTCGGCGACGATCTCCGTGCTCGGCGCGCCGTTCCCGTCGCCGCGGACGTCGACCGACAGCAGCAGTCGCCCGCCGGACACGACGGCGTCGCTCTCCGGTCCCGACGGCGGCCACCACCCGAGCGGCGTCGCGTGGGTGAGGTGCAGGCGCAGGTGGGACGGGTCGGGCAGGGTGCCCGCCTGCAGCAAGGCCAGAAGGTCGGCGAGCGCGGACGCCGCGGGCAGGACGGTCGCGATGCCGTCGGCGAGGCGGCGGAGCAACGACGCGAGACCGGGCGTCGTCGAGTCCGCGCGGCTCCGCGCGGCGCTCAGAGCCACTTGCACGGCGGAGAAAGCGTCTGTGGCGTCGAGGGTTTCGGCCGATGCAGCGGCCAGGGCGTCGAGCGCGGGGCCAGCTTCCGGGACGCCGAGGTCGACCAGGCGGTGCAGGTCGTGGCCGACGGCCCCGAGGGCGTCGAGGACCTGCTGCACGAGCTTGGGCAGGGCGAACAGGTCGCCGACCGGCAGCAGGTCCGACAGGGGCACCACCCCGAACAGGAGGGCGCCGGACAGCAGCGCCGCCGGGTCCGCGGGCACCGACGGGTTCCCGACGACGCCGAGCGACCGGGAGAGGCCACCGATGTCGAAGGACGGCGCGGCGAGCCCGCCACTCGACTGCG
This sequence comes from Jatrophihabitans sp. YIM 134969, assembly GCF_054456675.1. Lineage (NCBI taxonomy): Bacteria > Bacillati > Actinomycetota > Actinomycetes > Jatrophihabitantales > Jatrophihabitantaceae > Jatrophihabitans > Jatrophihabitans sp. YIM 134969. The sequence goes on along the minus strand of NZ_JBTJEQ010000023.1, from coordinate 58,625 downwards.
TCCCGGCGGGCAGTTCGACGTGCGGACGAGGCAACCCGGCCGGCGGGTCGGTGGACGAACCGGTGAGCGCGAGCACGACCTCGCCGGGGCCGAATCCCCCGCTGCGGTAGGCCGGGTGGTACGTCACCGTCATCGGCTCGCGCTTGCCGGTCAGCGCCGCGAGCGCCGGCGGCACGAGCCGGGCCCGCACCAGCACCGGGTCGCAGTCACGGACCCGCAGGCGGGCCGCGAAGCGTTGGGCGTCGGTGTCGTGTGCCATGTCGCCCGCGGCGCTGCGGGGGGCGTAGGCGATGCGCCGGCCCGCGGTGTCGACGTCCAACCGTTCGTCGGCGGGGTCGAGCAGGTCGAACCCGGTGCCGACCGGGTTGACCCCGTACGGCGCGAGGATCTCGGGCAGGTCCGGATAGGGCGCCGAGGCGGGAGACCGGTCGTCGTCGACCCGGACGAAGAGCATCGGCATGGGCAGCGGGTGTTCGTTGCCGTCGGCATCGATCCCGACGCACGGCACGGCCCAGGGCTGACCGTTCCCGAGGGTCGGCACGAAGCTGCGGACCGACGAGCGCGGCGCCATGTCCGGGCCTCGGGTGACCAGTACCCGCACCTCGACGTACGGGTTCTCGCGGGTGACCCCACCGCTGAAGCGCCGCACCGTCTCCTGGAACTCGGCGTACTCCCGTTGCCGCAACACCGCGGCCGGACCGCGCATCCCGCCGGTGGTGACGACCTCCCGCCAGGTCTCGGTGATCCACAGCGTGCGGAACCCGCACGGGGCGCCGTAGTAGCGCTCGACGACGCGCACGAAGTCGTCACGACCACCGGCCATCCGGTGGTCCCAGCCGACCAGCGAACCGGTGTCCGGCTGCCAGGTCGCGTGCAGGTCGGTCCACGCCCCGAGCGGCGTCAGTGACAGCGCGTCGGCGTCGACCGGGCGGGCGGGGCGCCCCTTCGCGTCGCGCAGGCTGTTGGCGACGATCTGGACCCGTTGGTCCGCCGTCGTCGAGGTCGGGAAGGGGTTCTTCGCCGACGGCACGGCCGACCACTCCGCACCGGCCGGCGGCATCGGGTCCGGGAACGGGGTTCCGGACGGGACGTCACGCGTCCACACCGCCCGCACGATGCGCTGCGCGCCGTTGTCCTCGTCGATCGTCACCGTGCCGTCGTCGGCGACCAGCCGGGTCCCGAGCCGGGTGTGCCAGAGCTCGACCGTGCCGTCCGCGCCCGAGACGGGCAGGTCCGCGTGCGCCCAGCCACCACGTTCACTCGGCGAGAGCACCAACCGGGTCGGCAGCTCCAGCGCGGTCGTGTCAGCCGGCGGTTCGGTCGGGGTCTGCCTGAGGGTCTCGAGGAACGCCCCGATCCCCCGGTCCGGGTCGACAGGGCGCAGCCCTCGCAGCGGCGGTCGGTCGTCGCGCACCGTCACCAGCCCCGGGGCCCTCTGCACCAGCCGGTCGAGGTCCGCCGTCACCCCCGGATCGGCGGCGAGCGCAGCGATCCCGCCGAGGCTCGCGAGGGTGCGCCGCACCGTGAGGTGACGGGCCGCGATCTCGGTGACGTCCAGGCCGACCAGACCGGCCGGTTCGAGCACGTCCACGAGACCACCGACGACCCACGGTGGCAGCCACCGCTCGGCCCGCGGGCGCGCCTGCAGCACGACGCGCGGCGGCAGCCGGCGCATCGCGGCGAGGACCCCGGACGCGGTCAAGGCGACGCTCTCACCGGCGGGCAGCGAGAACGCGAGCCGTGACGGCGGCGCGGCCCGGACCAGAACCGGCGCCGAGGGCGCCGGGCCGATGACCGGGAACGCCTGCTCCATCAGGTGTTGTGACGGCAGTTCGACGATCAACGCGGCCGTCGCGCCGGCGTCGGCGTCGGGCCGCACCACGTGGGCGTCCACCGACGCGCCCCGCCACGACACCCGCAGCACGAGCAGGTCGGCCTCACGGACGACCGCGACCTCCGGCCGGATCAGGATCGGCGGGAACAGCACCGGCGGGAGCGGGGTGAGCCGGACGTCGGTGACGTCGACCGCGACCCGGCGCTCCAGAGCCTCGACCAGGCCCGGCCCGTCGCCGGTGACCCCGAGCGCCGCGACGGCGTCGGCGACCCGGCTGACGTCCGGGGCGACGGCCCCGGGGTCGAGCCGACGCGCGAAGGCCGAGGCCAGCGCCGCGGCGAGCGCAGTGCGGTGATCCGGCACTCCGCCTCCCCCGGTCGGCCCGACGTCGTCGACCGAGTCTGGGCAACCACACCGGAGTGGCGGAAGGCGCGGCCGGCGAGCGTGCGCCAACGGGCAACGGCGAGATCAGTCGCGCCGCTCGTGGACGATGCCCTCCTCGATCGCGAGGCGCGTGAGCTCGGGGCGGCGCCGGCGACCGGTCTTGTCGCGGATCCGGTCGAGGTGCGAGCGCACGGTCCGGACGCTGATCATGAGCGTCTCGGCGATGTCCTGGTCGCGCTCACCGGCGGCCACCAACGACAGCACCTCCCGTTCCCGCGCCGAGAGTTCCAGCTTCGGGCCCGCGTAGCGGTCGCGGGCCGACCCGAGCAGGAACGACGCCAGGGTGGGGCTCACGTAACTGTTGCCGGCGGCGACCTCGCGGATGGCACGGACGATCTCGTCGCCGCCGGCGTCCTTGGTGAGGTAGCCGCGTGCGCCGGCGGCGATGGCCCCGAGCACCTGCTCCTGCCCGGCCTGCGCCGAGACGACGAGCACCCGGTGACCCATGCCGCTCACCTCGAGCACGGCCGCGGCGTCGTGCACGCCGGGGAGGTTGAGGTCGAGCACGACGACGCTGCCCTGCGGTTGCTGGTGGGCGGCGAACTGCGCGACCGACTCGGCGACGGCACCGAGTGCGAAACCCTCGGTCTCGGCGAGCACGTTGGCCACGGCGGCCCGGTACAGCGGGTGGTCCTCGACCACCGCGACCTGGATCGGCACCTCGGGGATCGGCCCGGTGCTGCTGCTGGTCACGCGGTTGCCTGCTCTCCCGCGCCGCCGGGCGCGTACCGCATCCGCCGCAGCAGGTCCCCGCTGCGGATCCCGACCTCGCGGCCGATGTCGACGAAGCCCTCACGCACGTACAGCGCGGTGGCGACGTCGTTGTCGACCAGCACCCCGAGTTCGAGATCGGCACCACGCGTCGTGACGACCTGGTCGACCACGTCACGGACCAGGGCGGCACCCACCCCGAGGCCGCGACCGGCGGGCGACACCCACATCGCGACCAGGTCGGCGGTCCGGGGTTCGTCGACCCAGTGCCAGCCGACGACACCGACGAGCTGATCGTTGGCGTAGGCAACGGTCGTCCCGGCCGCCCGCTGCCGCCAGGCCGCCGGGTCGAACGCCTGCTCGCGCGCCAGGTCCGAGCCGAACATCCTCGGGGCGTCGGTGAGCGCGGCGAACCGGACCTCGCGGTAGACGCGCCAGTCGTCGGCCGTGAGCCGCTGCAGGGTCACCGTGGCACCCACGGTCAGCTCCCCGCCGGTGAGGGTGACCCCGACGGAGCACCCGACGGCGTCGACGACGGCTGGTCCGACGCGGTCGTGGTGGGCACGGCGGCGGTCGACCCGGCGGCCACCACCTCGGCCGCGGCTTGCGACAGCGCGGGACCCGTGGGAAGCAGCGCCAACAACGACGACGCCACACCGGCCGCGCGGACCGAGCCGTACCCGAGCGCCGACAGCGATTCCTTCGATCCGATCGGGTACTTCACCCCCTGGTCGGTGACGAGGTAGGTCGTGCCCTGCGGGGAGCCCGACGCCGCGGCCGCGGCGACCAGCAGACCGCGACCGGGTGCGACGAAGACCGCGTCCGCGATCCGGGGGTCCTTCGACGGCGGGGTGCTGACCGGCAGCGCGCCCGCGGTCAGAGGCAGGGTCGGGCCGGCGATGATCGCGGTCGCCCCCTGGCCCGGACTGCTCGCGCACACCACGAACCCGGCCGTGAGGTCGTCGGTCAACGGCCGGACGGTCGGCACCACGGCGGGGTAGGCCGACGCACTGTTGCTCCCGTCCGCCGACGGCGGCTCGGGCAGCTTCTGCCTCGACTGCGGGGCGCCGAGGGCGTCGGCCGAGGCGACGTCGAGCGGCTGCGGCGTGCCCGCGCCGTAGGCCACCCGGTTCTGTGGGGCGCCGAGGACCAGCGCCGCCTCCAACTCGGTCGCGGGCGCGAGACCGTCGGACCGCACGACGAAGAAACGTGCGCCCGCACCGACGTTGTCGGTCTTGAGCACCTGCCCGACGAGGGTCGCGGCCGTCCCGACCCGCGGTCCGGGCGAGCCCGCACCCGACACCGGGATGACGGCGAGTTTCCGGCCGACCGGCACGGCGCTCACGAAGGCCGTCGAGACCGGGACGTCCTGCGCGGTGCCGAGGCCGAGCGCGACGGCGGCGTCGTCACCCAGCGCGTAGCGGGTGCCACCTGTGACCAGGTAGCGGCCGCCACCGGGGTCACGGACGACGAGGGCGTCGGTGGCGGGCAGCAGCACCGGGCCGGCGGCGAGCGGCCCGAGGACCGCCACCGTGGTCGGCACGGCGCTGGCCGGTGCGCCGGGGGTGACCCGCGAACACACCGACCACGGTCCGGTGAACAACGACGACGACACCGGCAGTGAGTCCGGGGCGTCGGGGATGCCGAGCGGCAGGCCGCGGCCGACGGTCGCGAGCGTCTTCGCCGCGACCGAGACCGTCTTGGAACCGTCGCCGCCCGCGAGCAGTCGCGCCGACGTGTAGTTCAGGACCGGGTGGGCCTTGCCGTCGGCGCCGATGACGAAGCGGGCGCCGGTCTCCTTCTCGACGATCACCGTGCCGCCCTGCCGCCAGTCCGACGGCGCGCCCGGCCTGATCACCGCGAAGATGCCGAACCCCGCGAGCAGCAGGACCGTCGCGACGACTCCGAGCACGGTGGCGAGCACGGTGCGACGACTCGGCGAGGTCGGCGCGTTCGCGTCACCGAGGGTGAGCGCGGAGACCATCCGACGCCGGAGGAACTGGTAGGCCTGGATCTGGTCGCGCTGGGTCCACACCTGCCCTGCTCCCCGATCTGCTCGCAGCCCGCCGGGCGGCCTGACGTCCGCGGTGCCAGAATCTGGCCTGGTCCAGAACTTAGACGACACCGCCGGTCGTCGCCGGATGTGTTGCCCGACATCGCTCGCACCGACCCGCCCACGTGACACGACCCGACCCGGAGGCACGACAGGTGACCACCACCTCCACGGACCGGGGCGGCGACGTCCGGACCGTCGAGGGCACCGCGACCTCGCGGGTGGTGCGCACGGGCGCCGGGCGGCGACGCCGCGACCCCGACGTCCCCAGGAGCCGCCGCGGCCGTGCGGCGACCCCGAAGCCGCGCACCCACCGGCGCTGGCTCGTGCGGTTGGCGGTCCTGGAGATCGCGGCCGTCGCCGTGCTCGCCACCCTCTGGCCGCTGCAGCCGGTCCGGCCCCTGCAGGTCACCGTCGGTGCGCTCGCGCTCGTCGCCGTCCTGGCCACCTGGATCCGCCGCCGCGGTCGCAGCCTGGACCAGTGGGCGGCGCGGGCCGTGACGTTCCGGTGGCGCGCGATGCGTCGGGGGCGGACCGAGCGCCGGGCCTCCGGGGCCGGCGACGAGAGCACCCTCGACGCCCTCGACCCCGCCCTGCTCGGCCTGGGCCTGTCCGGGCTCGCCGTCCGGGCCCACGTCGACCGGGCCGGCAACCGCGCCGGCGTGGTGGTGCTGGGCGACGACGGCACCGACTCGGTGTCCGGGGTGGTCCGCGTCGCCGCCGGCGTCGACCCCGAACCCAGCCGGCTGCTGCGCGGGCTGCGCAGCACCTTCGAACGGGCCGACATCCCCCTCGCCGCCGCGCAGGTCGTGGTCTGGTCGGTACCCGGCCCGGCCCGCGACAGCGTGCTGCGCGTGCACTGGCTCGCCGTCCGTTACCTGCCCGCGGCCGCACCCGCCGCGGCGAACGCCCGCGGTGGTGGCCTGCCCGGGGCGATCCGCGCGACCGCGATGGCGGCGCTCGGCCTCGCCCGCGACCTCACCGAGGCGGGCGTCCCCGCCGCGCCGCTCGGCGTCCGCGAACTCCGCGGCGAACTCGGCGTCGCTGTCGGCCTCGACCCGCTGGTCCTCACCGGCGCCGAGGCCGCACCTCCGGCGCACGAAGGCTGGCGGGCGTGGTCGGCGGGCGCGATCCACCAGGTGACGTTGCGTCCCGCGCGGGCGGGCGGCATCGAGGACCATCTCGGCCTGCTGCGCGCCCACGCGCCCGGCGCCGCGTTCACGTGCGTGTCGACGACGCTGCGGCGCGACCTCTACGGCGCGGTGGAGGAGGAAGTGCTGGTGCGCGTGGGGGTTCCGGTCGAGACCGGCCGGACCGACGTGCGTTCCGCGCTCGACACCGCCGTCGGCCGCCTCGACGCCGGGTTGGTCCCCGTGGTCGGAGAGCAGGCCCGCGGCGTGCGCTGCACCCTGCCGCTCGCGCTCTGAGGTTCGACCGGCTCCCCGCCCGCGACGCGCGTCAGTCGAGCAGGTTGGCGCGCGTCAGGTCGTCGTCGAAGTCGACCTCGACGACGCCGAACTGCGACACGTCGACGGCCCGGATCTTGAGGCCGTCCTTCGTGATCGCGTTCTCGATGCCCTTCTCGAAGTAGTCCTGCGCGTCGACCTCGTGGAGCCGCCGCGCCAACACCTTGCGGTCCGCCCCGGTGACGTAGTTGATGCCGATGGCCTCGCCGAGGCCGCCGACCACACTCTTGGAGAGCTCGGCGATGTGGCCGCCGGCGTCGAGGGTGTACTTGACCTCCTCGTCGGCGACCCGGGCGGTGTTCACGGCGACGAACGAGCCGTGCGCGACCTCGCCGCGCAGGAACTGCAACAGGCCCGGGGTGAACACCACGTCACCGTTCATCCAGAGCACCCCGCCGGGCGGGGCCATCCGCAACGCCCGCAGCAGGCTCTTGCTGGTGTTGGTCTCGTCGAACAGGTCGTTGTAGACGAACGTGGCGTCGGCCGCGGCCGCCTCCATGATGAGTTCCTTCTTGTAGCCCACCACGATGACGACGCGCGTGCGCTTGCGCAGGTCGGAGCGGACGTGGTCGAGCTGCTGCTGGAGGATCGACCGGCCGTCGTGCAACCGCGTCAACGGTTTCGGGTGGCGCCGCCCCAGCCGGGTGCCCAGTCCCGCCGCGAGGATCACGACGGTGGGCGACGTGGCGCTCATCGCAGCTCCAGCAGGTCGAGGACCCGCTCGGTGGCGTGGCCGTCCTCGAGGTGGCAGAACGTCTGCTGGAAGCGGGCGTACGCGTCGCGGTGCCGTTCGGCGACGACGTCCAGATGACGCAGCGCGTCCACCACCTCGTCCTGCGTCGCGAGTACCGGGCCGGGCGCGACCTCCTCGAGATCGAGGTAGAAACCGCGGGTGGTGCCGCCGTACTCGGCGAGGTCCCAGGCGTGGAACACGATCGGCTTGCCGGTGACGGCGAAGTCGAACATCGTCGAGGAGTAGTCGGTGATCATGACGTCGGCGGCGAGGTAGAGCTCGGCGATGTCGGGGTGGAAGCTGACGTCGTGCACGTTCGGGCCGGTGGCCGCCGGGCGGCGCGATGTGTTGAAGTAGTGCAACCGTTGCAGGATGCAGTAGTCCTCGCCGAGGGCGGCGGCCGCGCCGGCCACGTCGAGCCCGAGCGGCACCTCGGCCGCGGGGTCGAGCAGCGTCGCCTGGTCGCGCCACGTCGGCGCGTAGAGGACAGCCGTCACGCCGTCGGCGATCCCCAGGTCGGCGCGGACCTGCCGGCGCACCCGTTCGCCCCGTTCGCCGACCAGCACGTCGTTGCGGGGGTAACCGGTCTCGGCGACCTCGCCGTCGTACGCGAACGCCTTCTGCAGCACCGGGGTGCTCCAGTGGTTCGGCGACAGCAACAGGTCCCAGCGCGCCACGTCGAGGTCGAGGTACGCGAGCCGACCCTCCGGCGCCCACAGGACGTCGTGGTGGATGCGCTTGAGCGGCGTGCCGTGCCAGGTCTGCAGGTAGCGGGCGCCGGGCTTCTTGGCCCAGTCGAGTTCGACGTGGGTGTTGGCGATCACGAGGTCGGCGTCCTCGAGGGCGGCCACCGCATCCGCTCCGCCCGCGGCGACGATGTTCACACCGTCGGGGAAACCACCGCGGTGGGCGTCGTCAGCGATCCAGGTGTGTTCGTGGCGGCCGGTGGTTCCGTACAGGGCCTCGAACACCGCCCGGGGGCTGTCGGAGAAGCGGCCACCGAAGCTGTCGTACACGATCTTCATGCGCTGTTCACGCCCACGACGGTACTGGCGGGCGGTGGGACGGCCGCGCGGCCGTTCAACTGATGGCGGCGCGGAGGTCGGTGTAGAGGTCCAACACCTGCCCCGCGAGCGGGATGATCGCGAGCAGGCAGATGAACTCGACGACGTCGAACGTCCGCCCCCAGTACGGCGACCGCGCCCGGGTCGGCACCCGGTGGGCGTAGACCACCAGGGCGGCGCCGACCAGCGCGGTGACACCCGCACCGATCGCGATGCCGAGGGTGCCGCCGCTCGCGACCAGGCGCAGGCCGCCGAACACCAGCACGACGAGACCGGTGCACACTGCAGCGATCCGCTGTTCGGTGCCGACGTAGGAACGCGAGCGCAGCAACCAGGCCAGGCCGGCGACCCCGCCGAGCACCCACGCCCAGGTGTCCGGCCCGCCCACGAGCAGCACGATCGCGGCGCCCGCGGTCAACGCACCGAGCGCGCCGAGCAGCGCAGCCAGGACCTGTTCCGCGGCCGTGGTGCGGTCGAGGACGTCGCGCCCGAACGTGCTGCCCTCGTCGGCCCGGAAGGTCTCGACGTCGGCCGGCACGCGCGGCAACGGCAGCCGGGCGATCCGCAGCGACAGCATGGGCGAGAGGGTGCCGAGCGCCGTGGCCACGGCGATGACGACGGCCGCGGTGTCGACAGCGTCGGTCGGGACGATCGCGGTGATGCCGCTGGCGATCGCCGCGCCCGCACCCGCCACCGCGATCCCGACGAACAGCGGACCGCGGTCGCCGACCGCGAACAGGGCGATGACCGCGGCCAGCGCGACCCCCGCCCCGGCCAGGGCGAACGGGCCGGCCTGGAACGGGAACAGGGCGCGGTCGGGCAGGACGGTCAGCCCGGCGAGGAACGCGACCGGCACGGCCGCGACGCCGCACAGCGCACCCGCCGTGCTGTCACCCCAGGCGCGGGAGACGGCGAGTCCGCCCGCCAGCAGCACGAGGGCGAGCGCGCCGACCGGGACGGCGGTCCAGGGGCTCGCGGTGATCGGCAGGACGAGCAGCGTCGCACCGACGAAGGCCAGCACCGCGACCACGAGGGCGACCCGCCGGGCGGTGACCGGACCCCACACACCACGGCGGGTCTGCGCGGCCGAGGCGATGGCGTCGACGACGTCGTCGAACAGCAGCGGCGCCGACGAGCGTCCACGCGGTTGCAGGTAGAGGATCTCGCCGTCGTCGACCCCGGCGCCCGCGACGGTGAGGCCGGGCTCCAGCGGGGCGCCCCCCAGGCGGGCGAGCGTCCAGCCCGGGTTGACCGCGGCCCCGACGGTCGGGGCGGCGCCCGACATGCGGACCAACTGCGGCACGAGTTCGGCCAGCGTCCCCTCGACCGGCAGCGCGACGTCGACGCGCGCGGTCGGGGTCACCACCGTCACGCGTCGGGTCGGGGTGTTGACGGCGTGTTCGGGCGGTGCCGTCACCGCGTTGCCGGGCGGCGCGGCCGACGTGGTCATGAGGGGAACTTATCGGGCGCGCGGGCCGCAGGCGCGCCGGATCCGACGCCCTCCCGACGTCACACGCCGAGGTGCGCGAAAGCCTGCAGCAGCAGCATGGACTGGCCGTTGCCCATCTCGGCGAGCACGCTCGGCTGCCGCGCCTGCTCCGGCGTGAACCAGGTCAGTTCGAGGGCGTCCTGCTGGGGTTCGCAGTCACCCTCGACCGGGACCACGTAGGCCAGCGACACCGCGTGCTGGCGCGGGTCGTGGAACGGGGTGACGCCCGGGGTCGGGAAGTACTCGGCGATGGTGAACGGCTGCGGCGAGACCGGGACCTTCGGCAGCGCGAGCGGGCCGAGGTCCTTCTCGAGGTGCCGGAGCAGGGCCGCCCGGACCCGCTCGTGGTACAGCACCCGGCCGGAGACCAGCGCCCGCTTGATGGCGCCGTCCTCGCCGGCCCGCAGCAACATGCCGACCTCGGTCACCGTGCCCTGCTCGTCGACCCGGACGGGCACGGCGTCGACGTACAGGATCGGCAGGCGCTCGCGCGCGAGGTCCATGTCCTCCCGGGACAACCACCCGGCCTGGGTCAGGGAGCTCAGGTCCGTCATGGGGCGGACGCTACCGGGCCGCTCGCGGGGACCGCGCTCGTCCGGTGGGCGTCAGTAGGTCTCGCCGTACGGATCGGGTTGTTCCGCGGCGGGGTCGACGAACGGCGCGAACCGCGCGCGGCTCGCCTCGGCGAGCTTGACCAGGCCGTCGTTGACGGCCTCGAGCACGATGTCGCCGAGTTCGGTGGCGCCGTACCGGCGGAGCGTGTCGCCGTGGAACGTGACGTCGGTGAACTGGCCGGTGCCGCGCAACGTGACGCTGACCTCGTCCCCGCGGGACGCGCCGCGGATCTCGAGGGCCTCGACGCTGCGCTGGACGTCGGCGACCTGCTCCTGCTGCCGGCGCACCTGCTCCAGCAGCGCGTCGAGGTCGGGCGTGGGCGGGAGGGTCACGGGGCCTGCTCTCCATCTCCTGACGGCGACCGGGGCGGCGGCGCCGACGGCGGCGCGGCGTGCCGGGCGCGGGAGTCGTCCTCCGGTCTCACCTCGACGTGCACGCTGTCGACGAAGCTCTGGAAGTCGCGCAGCACCGTCGTGGCCTGGTCGCGTCCACTGGTGCCGGTGAGCTCGATCGCCAACCGGTCGGACGGCACCTCACCCGGGGTGGGCGGCACCAGCGGCACCTCGATGTGCACCTGCGACTGCACCAGCTCCTGGGTCACCCCGCCGTAGGAGGTGACGAGCAGCAGCGTCTGGGTGATGCCCGGAGCCTCGCCCGAGCCGACCTCCTGCCGGTCGATGACCTCGACCGACTCGGCGATCTGCGCGAGCCGTGCGACGGCCTCCTCGGCGATCTGCTGGAGGGTGGCGCGGTCCGTGCGGCGTTGGATGCCGATGGTGATGCTCGGGGTGAACGTCTCGCCGCGGTCCTCGTAGAGCGCGAGCATCGCCGAGCCCGGGGCGCCGTTCGTGTCCGGGTCCAGCTGCTGCCACCTCGGCGGCAGCGTGAACGCCAGCGGCACCGAGAGGTCGTCGACCGACGGTGCGGACATCAGTGGCCTCCCAACCAGTCGATGGCGTTGCCGACGGCGTCGCTCGCTTCGTGGGCGGTGTTCCCCACCCAGGCCGCGCCGTCACGCAGCGCCTGGGCGCCGACCGGGTCGTAGTGCTCGTAGGTCTCCCAGACCTTCGGCAGGTCGACGCCGACGCTGCCGCCGATGCTGCCGCCGAGTCCCACGGCCGCGCCCGCCTGCAGTCCGATCTGGATGTGGCCGTGCTCCCAGGTCGCCTTGGCGTCGAGTTCCGCGCCGACGCCGTAGCGGACCGAACCGCTGACACCGGCCCCGATACCGCCGACGTCACCGGCGACCGACGCCTCGGCCTTGCCGCCCGCGAAGGCCCCGGCGTGCGCCGACGCGCCGTCGAGCCCGACCTTGAGGTTGGCGTCGGCGTTCGCCCCGACGTAGACCTCACCGGCCGCCTGGGCGGTCGCCGGGCCGTAGGTGACGTAGGCGTTGCCCTTGGCGTCGAGCACCGTGGCCTTGGCGTTCGCCTCCAGGTAGGCCTGGTTGCCCTCGAGCCCCGCCTTGGCGTCGGCGGTGACCTGCGGCCCCGCGAAGTAGCCTCCCGACAGGCCGGCCGCGCCGCCGCCGGGCAGATCGGTGCGCAGCGTGCCCTTGTCACCGACCCCCCACTCCCACAGGGGCTTGCCGTCGTTGTCCCACTTCCACGCCGTGACGTTCGTCTTCTCCCACGCCTTGCCCAGCGCCGTCGTGGGATCGGGCTTCTTGCCCATCAGCTCGTCGAGCAGGTCGGTGTTCAGGTGGTCCAGCGCGCCGAACTGGGGCTTCGTGGGATCGGTTCCAGCACCGTGTCGGGCGTACCACTTCGTGAACCAGTCCTGCTGGCCCAGCCACTTCTGGAGGTTGGAGTCCAGCTTGGTCTTGCTGCCGTGGTCGTTGCCCTCGGGCTTGGTCGGGTCGTTGCCGGCGATGACGTCCAGCGAGCGCGAGAGGTTGTCGCGGACCTTCTCGCCGGCGTCGACCAGCGAGTGCCCGAGGGTGTTGGCCGCCTGCACGAAAGCGTTCACCGCGCCCGGAGCCGACGTGTGGGCCAGGGCGATGAGGTGGTTCGCCTTGCCGTCGAAGTCCGCCAGGACGGCTGTCATCTGCTGGGTCGCGGACTCCAGGGCATCCGCGGCCATCTCGAGCTTCTGCGACTGGAGGGCGAGCTTCTGCGCGGTCTGGTCGAGCTGGTCGCACGTGCGGCCCATCTTGGCGGCGTAGGCGTCGTAGGCGCCGCCCTCCCAGCTGCTGGCCAGGGTGGTGCTCCGCCGCCGGGCCTGCTGCGAGAGCTGCGAGAGCCCCTGGCTCTGCTGCTGCTGCTTCTGCGACGCCGCCCGCACGGTTCCCGGATCGCCCTCGACCTCCTCGGCGATCCGGGTCCCGACCGCACGGAACCGTTGCAGGATGCCCCCGACGAGCCCCGAGCAGTCGACGGTGCCCGACGTGGCGACGGCGGTCATGAGTGGTCGACGGCGCCGTCGTCGATCGTGGCGTGCTGACTGGTCGTGACGCCGTCGACCGTGGTGGAGATGGTGATGTCGTAGTCGTGACCGGACGGCGCGTCGATCGACGTGATGTGACCGCTGCTGTCGAGGTCGATGGAGACGTCACCGGAACCGTTGCCTGCTGCAGCGGTCGGGCCGAGGCCGTAGCCCGCGGACGGGTCAGCACCGTAGGCCGCACCGCCGCCGTTCGCGTAGACACCGGGGTCCACGTATGAGCCGGTGGGGTGGGTGCCCGCGCCGGCGTAGTCCGCACCCGGGTCGGTGGCGATCCAGCCGGAGCCCGACGCGTCGATCGACGGCACGCCGCCGCCACCGGCGGCCGCACCCACCGTGGCGGGCGTGGGCACCGAGCCGACGGTCGCGGGCGGTGGCACCGTGCCCGCGGTCGCCGGGTGGTAGCTCACGTCGCCGACGCTCGCGCCGCCACCCGCCGTCGGGACCTGGGTCGGCGTCGTGCCCACCCCGTTCACCGCCGGTGTCCCGACCGCTGCGGAGGTCGGCACGGAGCCCGAGGCCGTGCCGGCGGCGGTGCTGGTGCCGAAGCCGGGGTCGACGTTCGCCAGGCCCTGGTGCGTGAGCGCCGCCTGGTGGGCCGCGTCCTGCTGGGCGGCGGCGGCCGCGTTCTGCTGGGTGGCGGCGGCCGCGGCGGCGGCGGTGCTCTGCTGGGCCGCGGTGTCGTAGCCGGTGGCCGTGGTGCCGGTACCGCCGGCCGCGCCCACCGCCTGCTGACCGCTGCCTGATGCAACGGTCTGCGGGGTGGGCGGCGCGGTGACCGGAGTCGAGCTCACGGTGGAGTTCGTCGGCGTGGAGCCGCTGCCGGCGTCCGCACCGGTCTGCGACCCGCCACCGAACAGCTGCTCGATCTGACCGATGATCTGCGCGACCGAGGTGACCGTCTGCGCCAACTGACCTGCTCCGAGTGCCTTCAGCACGCCACCCACGGCCTCGATGAACCCGCGCAGCGACGCGCTGGTCGAGGTCGAGAGCGCGACCGCCGCGGAGTACGTCCAGGGGTTGGACATGAGCGAGGCGACCGTGGGGTTCACCGACGCGACGACGCTCTGGTAGGCCGTCTGGGCCGTCTGCACCAGGGTCGAGGACGTCTGCAGCAGCTGCGCGCCCTGCTGGATGGTGTCGACGATCGACGTGAAGGCGGACAGCGTGTTCGTGATCTTCTGGGCCGCGGACTCCGACGCCTTGCCCGACCACGACTCCTCGAGCTGCTTGCCGGCCTGCTCGAACTGCTCGATCAACTGCAGGAAGGTGCTCGCCTGCTGGAGCATCTGGGAGACGTGGGCCATGATCGCCTCGGGCGACCCGGTGACGATCTCGGGCAGGAACGTGCTCGGCCCCCCGGATCCCGCGGTGGCATCCATGGCGAACGACGGCGGCGGCATGAACGCCATGTCGGTTCTCCTCCTTCGTGCGGTCGGTGATCGGTCAGAGCGGTCGGTAGACCCGCACAGCGGCCCGGTGGCCGAGGTCGGGGTCGAGCGGTCCGTGGTTGACGAGCTGGACCCCGCCCGCCGCGGCGGACGTGGTGGCGACGCCGATGACGTCGGGCTCGACGACCACGACGTCGCCCGCGCGGACCCCGCCGGGGATGTCGGCGAGGTCGCGGACGTCGCCGCGGTAGACGTGGATGACTCCCACCTGCGTCTGGTGGTGGGGGTCGGAGTCGAGCCAGTCGGCGAACGAGGTGGGGCCGTCGAACGAGCCGCTGGGCAGCGGGTCGCTCCCGACCCGACCGACCCCGCCGTCACGCAGGTACCCGACGACGTTGACCACCGAGGAGGGCTCGCCGTCCCCGACGTGCAACCGCGCGTGGTCCGCGACGGCCGAGCCGACCCCGGAACCCCACAAGCCGGCGAGCAGCCCCCCGGCGGGGTGGCCGGCTGCGACGTCGCCCGGGGCGGGCGCCACGACCCCCGTCCCCACGCTCCCCTCGTGGACGCCGTCGTCACCGGACGACCCCGTGGCCCGGAACCCCGCCGCGACCGAGCCGTCGAGCTGCTCGTAGGCGTCGGCGACCCGGCGGATGTCGCCGTTTACCCGCTGCAGGCCGTCCAACAACCCCTCGAGGGCGTCGACGTGACGCTCCTGCAGGGCCTGCTGGGCGGTCGCCACGGGCGAGCCGAACGCGCCGAACCCGCGGGGGTCGAGCGTGGTGGCGCCGAGGTCCACCGCCGTCCTCACGGCGTGCACCAGCAGGGCGCCGACGCCGCCGACCACGTGCCGCATCGCCTCGGGACGCGCGACGAAGCCACCGGGGGCGCCGGTGTCGGCGTCACCCCCGGGTTCGCGCCCCGGGTCGGGTCGGCTGGCATCGATGGTGGCTGCCTTCCTCGTCGGTCCCTGCTCGTGCTCGCGGTGTCACCCGCTCGCGACGCGCGCCCGGCCCGAGACCCTGGTGAGATGGTGCCGTCGGACCGACGACTCGCCGCGACCTGGTGGTGGTCGATCCGCAGCGTATGGTCCGGCTCGCGCCGTCCCCGACGGCAGAATTACCCATTGGAAGGTGGCCGAAGTGACCGCAACCGGGGCCGTCGGTGTGTGCCGTGTGGCCCGTGACACGGGGATTCCCAGCGCGTGACGATCACGTCCCGTCCCCCGTCCTCCGGGGCTCCGCAGCAGGGAGCGCGCACCACGGTCGACACCGCCGACGGACGTCCCGCCCCCGCCCCGGGCGTCGCACCCCGGGGGCTGACCCGGCGGGTGCCGCTGCCCGAGGCACCCGAGGGCGAGATCACCCTGCAGGCCCCGCCGGCCCTCCCCAAGCCGGGCGGCGGCGGTGGCGCAACCCAGCTGATGTTCATGATGCCGATGATGCTGGGGATGGGCGCGATGTCGTTCGTCTACATCGGTCGGTCGGGCGGACCCCTCACCTACGTCTTCGCGGCGCTCTACGGCAGCGCCATGATCGGCATGGTCGTCATGTCGATGTCGCGCGGCGGGATGGCCAAGAAGGCGCAGGTCAACGAGGAACGCCGCGACTACCAGCGCTACCTCGGCGGCCTCCGGCAGCAGGTGCGGGAGGTCGAGGAGGCCCAGCGGTACGCGCTGGCCGCCCAGCAGCCCGACCCCGCCGACCTCTGGGCGTTGGTCGACGGTCCCCGCCTGTGGGAACGACGCCGGCACGACCAGGACTTCGGGCGGGTGCGGGTGGGCACCGGCCCGCAGCGGCTCGCGACCCCACTCAAGGCGCCGCAGACCGCGCCGCTGGAGGACCTCGACCCGGTCAGCTCGACCGCCCTGCGGCACTTCATCCGCACGTACGCCGCTGTTCCCGACCTCCCCGTCGCCATCTCGCTCAAGGCGTTCGCCCTGGTGGGCATCGCCGGGCCGCGGGCGGAGGTCCTCGGCCTGACCCGGGCGCTGCTCGCCCAGGTCGCGACGTTCCACGCGCCGTCCGAGGTGAAGATCGCCTTCTGCGTCTCGCCCGACCGGGCGCGCGACTGGGACTGGGCCAAGTGGTTGCCGCACGCCCAGCACGGCAAGGCGGTCGACGGCGCCGGTCCGGTGCGGTTGGTCGCGGAATCGCTGCAACAGCTGGCGTCCCTGCTCGGCGACGACCTCGGCGAGCGGCCCCCGTTCGCCAAGCGCACCCCGAACGGCTTCGAGGGCCCGCACGTCGTGGTCGTCGTCGACGGTGGCGCGACTGCGGGCGACACCGCGATCGCACCGGCGGGCGGGCGGTACGGGATCACCCTGCTCGACGTCACCAGCGAGACCTCGGTGCGGCCGCCTAACCCGATCACGCTCGACCTGGTCGTGCAGCCCGCGGAACCCGACGCCTCGTCCCGGACCCCCGCGCTGCGGCTCGGGGTGGTCGGCGAGAACGGCATCGGCTACCTCGGCCGTCCCGACTCGATGTCGGTCTCCGGCGTCACCGCACTCGCCCGTCAGCTCACGCCACGTCACCGCGTCGCCCCGATGGCCACCTCGACCCCGATGGCCGCGACCTTCGGCCTGGCCGGCCTGCTCGGCCTCGGCGACCCCCGCGACGTCGACGTGCGTGAGACCTGGAAACCGCGTTCGGCGCGCGACCGGTTGCGGATCCCGATCGGCATCGACCCCGACGGCCGTCCCGTGGACCTCGACCTCAAGGAGTCCGCCGAGGGCGGGATGGGCCCGCACGGGCTGGTCATCGGCGCCACCGGGTCCGGCAAGTCGGAGCTGCTGCGCACGCTCGTGACCGGACTCGCCGTGACCCACTCGTCGGAGGCGCTCAACCTCGCGCTCATCGACTTCAAGGGCGGCGCGACGTTCGCGTCGCTCGAGGACCTGCCGCACGTCTGCGCCGTCATCACCAACCTCGCCGACGACCTCGCGCTCGTCGACCGCATGGCCGACGCCATCTCCGGCGAGGTGGTCCGCCGGCAGGAACTGCTGCGCAAGGCGGGCAACATGGCCTCGGTCCGCGACTACGAGCGGGCGCGCGAGGGCGGCGCGCCGCTGAACCCGCTGCCGTCGCTGCTGGTGATCATCGACGAGTTCAGCGAGTTGCTGTCGGCGCGGCCCGAGTTCATCGACCTGTTCGTCATGATCGGCCGCCTCGGCCGCTCGCTGGGCATCCACCTGCTCCTCGCCTCGCAGCGTCTGGAGGAAGGACGCCTGCGCGGCCTGGATTCCCACCTGTCGTACCGCATCGGCCTGCGCACGTTCAACGCCTCGGAGTCACGCGCCGTGCTCGGTGTGGCCGACGCCGCCGAACTGCCGCCCGTGCCGGGCTCGGCGTTCCTCAAGGTCGACGTCTCGACGCTGCTGCGGCTGAAGGCCGCCTACGTGTCGGGCGAACTGCCGCCACGCGGTCTGGTCGAGGAACTGCCCGACACCAACGCGCTCGCCGTCCCCTTCCGCCTCGGCCCGGTCGAGGTCCCGGCCTCGGCCTCGACCTCGACGACCGTTGCTGTCGACAACGGTCACCCGAAAACCTGGGCCGAGGAGGCGATGGCCGCGCGGCCCGGCGTGAACGCGCCCACGATCATGTCGGCGCTGGTCGACCGGATGCTCGGATCCGGCCCGCCCGCGCACCAGATCTGGCTGCCTCCGCTCGCCGATCCGCCCACCCTCGACCAACTGCTCCCCCCGCTCTCGGTCGACCCCGCGCGCGGGTACGGCACCACCTGGTGGCGAGGCACGGGCACGTTGACCGTGCCGGTCGCGATCGTCGACAAGCCCTACGAGCAGCGTCGTGACCTGTTGTGGGCGGACTTCGCCGGCAGCGCCGGGCACGGGATCGTCGTCGGTGCGCCGCGCAGCGGGAAGTCGACGCTGCTGCGGACCACGGTCACCGCGCTCGCGCTGACCCACACGCCGGCCGAGGTGCAGTTCTTCGTCGTCGACATGGGCGGCGGCGCGCTGTCGTCGCTCGCGGGGCTCCCGCACACCAGCGGCTACGCGCAGGGCACCGACCCCGAACGTGTGCGTCGGGTCGTCGCCGAGGTGTCGGGGTTGCTCGCGCGGCGGGAGAAGGCCTTCGGCGCTCACGGGCTCGACGGCATCGCCGCCTACCGCGCGATGCGTGCGCGGCTCACCGCCGAGGGCGCGACCATGGCGCAGCACGCGGCGGTCGACGGCGAGGGCCGTCCGTTCGGCGACGTGTTCCTCGTGGTCGACGACTGGGCGACCCTGCGCTCGGACCAGGAACAGCTCGAGGAGCAGATCACCCGGATCGCCGCGCGCGGCCTGGGTTTCGGCATCCACGTCATCGTCTCCGCGACCCGGTGGATGGTGGTGCGGGCCGCGCTGCGCGATGCGATCGGCACCCGGTTCGAGCTGCGGCAGGGCGATCCGGCTGACTCGGTCATCGACCGCCGGACCGCCATGACGGTGCCGGCCGACAAGCCCGGACGCGGCATCACCCAGGACAAGCTGCACTTCCTCACCGGCCTGCCCCGCGTCGACGCCGACCGGCGCACGGCCACGCTGCCGTCCGGCGCCGCCGACCTCAACTCGCGGCTCACCCAGGCGTGGACCGGCCCGAAGGCTCCGCCGGTGCGCCTGCTGCCGCGGGAGTTCCCGGCGACCGCCCTGCCGAAGGTGCCCGCCGGCCCGGACGGCCGTCCGACCGGTGTGCCGCTCGGCATCTCCGAACACGACCTGCAGACCGTGCAGCTGGACTTCGCCACCGACCCGCACTTCCTGGCGTTCGGCGACGTCGAATCCGGGAAGACCAGCCTGCTGCGGCAGATCGCCGCGGGCATCGTCGAGAAGTACACGGTCGACGAAGCCGCGGTGATCGTCGCCGACTACCGCCGCGGGCTGCTCGACTCCGTCCCCGAGTCACACCTGCTCGGGTACGCCGGTTCCGAGCCGGTGCTGTCGGGCTTCATCTCCGAGGTCGTGCAGGCGATGCGGCTGCGCATCCCCGGCCCCGACGTCACCCCGGCCCAGTTGCGCACCCGGTCGTGGTGGAGCGGCCCGGAGCTGTTCCTCGTGCTCGACGACTACGAGCTGATCGCGTCGTCGGCGAAGAACCCCTTGCACCAGCTGCTCGAGTTCCTCCCGCAGTCCCGCGACATCGGCCTGCACGTGGTCATGACGCGCGGCGCGGGCGGCGCCGGGCGCGGGCTGTTCGAGCCGGTGGTGCAACGGTTGCGCGAACTCGGCACACCCGGGCTGATCATGTCCGGTCAGAAGGACGAGGGCGTCCTGCTCGGCGACCAGAAGGCGCAGCCGTTGCCGCCCGGCCGCGGCATGCTCGTGCACCGCCGCCTCGGCACCCAGCTCGTCCAGCTGCCGTGGCGACCCCCGGCCGACGAGGTCGACACCCCGGCGCCCACGTCGTGACGACGGCCGCCCACCGGCCGGACCGGCCATCGCCGCCCGACGCGGGCACACTGCGCAGGTGAGCATCGAGTTCGTCGACGCGGACGAGGAACCGCCGGCGGTGCCCGTCGGGGTGCAGGACACGGCGGAACCGCGTCGACGCACCGGGCCCGGGCGGTGGCTGTTCGCGGCGGCGACGGCCGTGGCGGCGGTGCTGGTCGGGGTCGCGATGCTGGTGCCGCTCTACGCCGTCGACCGCACGGCCTTCGTCGTCGACTTCGACGCCACGACCACCCAGGACGCCCGCGTGCCCTACGACGCGTTCGGCCACAGCCGGACCGTGCCGCTGCGCCCGAGCTCACCCGCGTTCCTCACCCCGGGCGACCAGCCGTACACGTCGGTGCTCTCGGTGTCGCTCGACCGCGGGGTGTCGTACGGGCCGTGGTGGCTCGGGCTCGGCGGCGCGCTGCTGCTCGTCGCGGTGGCCGCCGTGGTCCGTCCCCGGCTCTCCGCCCTGGCCGCGGTCGTCGCGGCGCTCGGCGCCGCCCTGCTCGGCAGCGTCGGCGCCGCCTGGCTCGCCATCCGCGCCACCAGCGACGACTCGATCCCGCTGATCCGTTTCCAGGCCCACCCCGACATCGGCCTGTGGCTGCTCGTGGTCGCGGGCGCCCTCGCCACCCTCGCCGGCCTGCTCACCGCCGCCCACCCACCCCTGCGCCGCCTGCTCCCCCGCCGCCACGCCTGACCCGACCGCCCACCCACCTCGATGTGCGACGCGAGCCGGGCTGTGGACAACCGGAACGGCGGTCGGCCGGATCCGACAGGCTTCAGCGGTGCATCGGCTGCCCGAACTCCCCGCCGGCCGGTGCGGCGCGGTCACGCTCGCCGAACTACACGCGGGTGGGTGGAGCGACAGAGCGCGAGCGACCTGCGGGACTTCAGCGCCGCGTCCTGTCGTGTCCAGCAGCCCGTGGTGAGGCGTCAGTGTTCGTCGAAGGCGACAGCGGCGGTGGCTGGTGTAGCGCGACGAGACGACACGCGTGACGAGCGGGGAGGCGGCTCAGTGACAGTGGCTGCCCATCGTGGGGGCGGCGTCGAGGGCGGGGTTGCGGTCGAAGAAGCCGAAGGGGACCAGGCGGAAGCTCACGACGTCGACGGGCATGACCGGCCAGTCCTCGGGACGGGGGACGTGGTGGATGCCGAAGACGTGCCAGAGGACGACGTCGGCGGCCTCGATCGGGCGGTCGGCGGCGGTCCACACCGGCAGGCCGAGGTCGTCGGCGCTCTGGTTGACGAACTCACCGCACGGCCAGCGCTCCTCGGGAGCGAAAGGCGTGACCCACAGCTGGTGGCCAATCGCCTGGGCGCGGCGGAACACCGGCGACGACGGGTCGAGCAGCGGCGGGATCGATGCACTGGGCACCAGTTTGTACGCGACCGGGTCGCCGTGCCGGTTCGGCGACGACGGGTTGGTGATCTTCCACGAGCGCTGTGACGACCAGTCCTGGTCCTGGATCGCCTGCTGCTCGGTGCGCAGCGGGGTGGCGACCTGGGTGAGAGCGAGCCCGTGCGGGTTGTCGGGGCCGATCGGCAGGGCCTCGGTGTGCGACTCGACGACGGTGTTGGTCTCGCCGTCGATCTCGAGGTCGAGGCGGGCCACCACGAAGTGCTGGTGGATGGGCGCGTAGGTGCGGGTGTCGACGACCGTGCCGTACGGCGGCGGGCCGTCGTCACCGAAGGGCGTGGTCACCATGATCCCGGTCGCGCGGATCTCGCACTCGATGGTGCCGTCCTGGTACAGCCGCCAGTACACGAGGTACTCGTAGTTGGCGACCGTGACGTGGCAGCTGATCACCATGCGTCGGCGGCGCCGGACCTCCGCGCCGGCACGCGAGTCGACGTGCTTCCAGAGCACGCCGTCGTCCTCCTCGTGCAGACAGATCGCGTTGCGGATCGTGTACGGCTCACCGGTGGTGTCGTGCAGCGTCGCGTCCAGGTAGCGGATCTCGCCGAGGCAGTCACAGCCGAGTTCGAGCGAGGTCGTCATGAACCCCAGCCCCCACTCGCCGATGTCGAACGCGGTGCGTCGCGCGTGGTCGACCGACGGGTCGCGGTAGGGCACGACCATCTCGGCGAGCGAGAGCCGGTGCGCGACCGGCCGGCGCCGTCCGGTGATGGTGTCGTCGAAGGCCACCGTGTGCAGGACGAGTCCCTCGCGGTGGTTGAACCCGATCCGCAGCGACCAGTTCTGCCAGGTCAGTCCCCACCCGTCGAGGTCGAACGAGATGCCGGACGGCTGGGTGATCTCGACGGGCTTCAGGTCGTCACGCACCTCGAGACCCGGCACGAGCGACGGGACGTACTCCCCCATCGTCGGGGCCGCGGGCGCGCCGGGGGTGTCCTCGACCGCGAGCACGGTCATCGCGTCCAGGTCGATGATCACCTTCAGCCCGCTGACGAGGTGGGCGTAGGGGTTGCCGTGCTCGGAGTCGCGCACCCAGAGGTCGGACCAGCCGACGCGGCGGTCGCCGAACTCCTCGGGGATCAGCGCGTGGCCGAAGGTCCAGGTGTCGACCAGCACCAGCGACAGGTCGGTGACGCCGCGGGCGGCGAGCGCCGCCACCACCCGGTCGTCGCCGAACACGGCGGCCTCCGCCTCGTGGAACTCGTCGAGCGTCGCCGGGGCCTGCGCTCCCGGCACGTCGGTCCAGCTCACGACGGCCCGGGCGTCGAGGTCGACGACGCCCTTGGACGTCAGACCCGTCGACCGGTCCCAGCCGATGACCTCGGCCGAGCGGGCCACGGGGTCACCGGCGACGTACGCCCGCACGACGGCCTTCGCGGGTTCCACGACCTCCACCGAGCCGACCCGCCAGCCGGGCCCTGCGCGACCGGCGTCGCGCAGCACCCCCACCGCGGTGCGGATCTCGTCGGCGGTCAGCGGGTCCAGCGGGTGCGTCACCGGCCCAGTCTGACGACCCCGCCCGGGCGGCCGGCGGGGACGGGGTAGCTGTGGGTAGTTCGACCCCGCTGGAAAAGGTCAGTTGTGACGTGTGCGTGACCTCCGCCGCTTCGTAGCGTTCTGCTTGCCAACAAACGCGAGGGCCCCGCCGGGACCCGAAGTGCAGCGTTCCGATCACGGATGAGAGGAGGTGGTCCGCCCGATGAGCAGCCCGGGTTTCCAGTCAGATTCAGCCGCCATGACGCGAGCGGTCCAGGGATTCGAGGAGACCGCGAACAACGCGCGGCAGACCATGAGCAGCCTCGAGCAGGAACTGACCTCGACGCTCGCCCAGTACCAGGGTGACCAGGCCACCGCGTTCTGGGGCCTGCACACCAAGCTCCAGGAGGACATGCAGGCGGCGAGCAAGGAGCTCGACACCATGTCCACGCTGGTGAACCAGAGCTACCACAACTACGGCAGCGGTGACGCCGAGACCCACCAGAGCTTCAACACCGTGGCGAACCAGGCCGCCGCCGGCGGCGCCGTGCTCTCCCGCCTCGTCGGCGGCAGCGCGCACTGACCTGACCTCCACCGACCTCCCACGCCCGCAGAGAAGAGAGGCACGCTGACATGGCTGCCGATGTCATCAACGTCCAGTTCGGAGCGCTCCGCTCCAGCGCCGACTCGTTGGCCATGAAGGCCAAGGCACTCGACGACTACCTCGACCAGCTGTCCGCGAACCTCGCGCCGCTCAAGGCGTCCTGGTACGCGTCGGGCAGCTCCGCCGGTCTCGCGGCCGAGCAGTCCGAGACCCGGCTGCGAGCCGCCACCGCGGAGATCAGCCAGATCATCACCACGTTCTCCCAGAAGACGAACGAGGCGCACGACATGCAGCTCGCGCTGGAGAACAAGAACGCGGGCTTCTTCGCCTGAGTCCGACCTGCTCCATCCGCCTCGGCCGCGTCGTCACTCCCCACCCGGGAGGCGGCGCGGTCGTGGCGGTTGTACGGCTCCGACCTCGTACGTCCCGATCCGAAGGTGTGCGGACTCCATGACCAGCGCGTCCTACCCCGTGGGTTCTCTGCCGGCGCCCAACCAGCAGTCGTTCCTCGTCCACCTGCAGGGCCTCACCGACATCAGCCGGGAGTTGCAGACCCAGGTCGACGGCATCGCCAAGCCGCTCGACGCGGTCGGCGAACTGCTCACCGACCCACCGGCGTTCGGGCCGTTCTCCGAGGCCTCGACGCTGACCACCTGGTCCGACGACGCCGCCACCCAGATGCAGGGACTCATCAGCGACGTCCGCGCTGCCATGCAGTTCGCCGACGAGGTCACCCGCACCGTGGCGACCGGGTACGCCCAGGCCGACGACGACGTGTCGTGGGGTCTCGGCGGTCACGCACCGGTCGGGACGGTCGTGGGCATCGCCACCGGGACCACCCGCGAGGCCGTCGGTGCCGTCGGGGGCGTGACGGCCGGTCTCACCCACACCCTCGGTGGAGTCGTCGACGGCGTCGGCCAGACCGTGCAGGGCGTGGGGCAGGCGGTCCGAGGAGTCACCGACGGCGTGACGCAGACCGTGGGCGGCGCCACCGGGTCCATCCTCGGTGCGCTCACCGGCGGCCCGCGCGGCGGCAACGGGGGGATCGTCTGATGCAGGGTCCGAACCAGGTGGTGGACGTCAGCCCGAGCGCGGCGACGAACGGTGCACCGAGCAACAGTCCCGCCCACAGCGGTGCACCAGGCAACGGTGGCCCGGCTGGCGACGCCGTGGCCCACCACCGCGAGGAGGTGCCCCGCACCGACTTCGCGCGGTACAGCCATCAGGAACTCATCGCCATGCTGGCCGCGGCCGATCCCGACAGCGCCCACCGCACCGCCGCTCACTGGGAGCACACCGCCACGCTGATGTCCGAGCAGGCGACGGCCCTCGACGGCCAGCTCGCCGGGTTCTCCGACCACTGGCAGGGCGACGCCGCGGCCAGCTACGAGGTCATGGTCAAGGACCTCGCGCGCGGCGTGCGTCAGGTCGCCGACCACGCGCGACGCATGCGGGACCTGTCCGCGCACGCCGCCGACGCCCTCGACACCGCCCGGGCCACGATGCCCGCGCCGGTCGCCGTCCCCTCGCTGTCGCCCGAGATGATGGCCATGGCCTCGACGCCGGTCACCCCCGACCCGACCGCGTCGCCCGCCGCGATGCTCACCGCGCACCAGCAGCAGAGCAAGGCCGTCGCCGCCGTGCAGGCGCAGCAGGCCGCACAGGGTGCCGCCGACGCCGCGCACGCCCAGGCCGTGCAGGTCATGACGACGCTCGCCGACAGCTACACCGACTCCGCGATCTCCATCCCGGCCTCGCCCTACGCGGCCGACGGCAGCTATCAGGGCCTGACCGGCGGCGGCTCCGGCGGCGGGACGGCGGCGCCGCTCTTCGGGGGTGGCTCGGCCGGCGCCGGCGCCGGCTCGGGCGACGGCTCCGGCAGCGGTTCGCTCGGCGACCTCGTCGACCCCGTGACCGGCCAACTCGTCGCGGGCGCCGAAGGCGTGTCGTCCAAGGTGCCGTTGTTCGGCAGCATGTTCACCGCGGGTCTCGCCGCGGCGTCGGCCGCGTCCGTCGGCCGGTTCGGGTCGTTGCTGCCGAAGCTGCCGAGCTTCCTGACCCGCCGCACCACCCCGGAGGTCGAGGGGTCGGGCAGCCTGTTCGACCCGCTCACCGGTCGTCCGCTGAACCCGTACGAGACCGCCACCGGCCTGCCCGGCAAGACCGGCCTCGCCGACCCCGCGGCCGCGTTGACCGGTGCCGGTGCCGGTTCGCCCGGTGGCGGTGGCGCCGGCGGGTTCGGCGGCGGCGGCGGGTTCGGCGGTGGCGGCGGATTCGGCGGGGGCATCGGCGGCATCGGAGGGATCGGCGGCGGTGCCGTCGCCGGTGGCATCGGCGCGGCGGCGCCGTCGGCCTACACCGCGCTCGCGGGATCAGCCGCCGGCGCGGGTGGCCTGCCGGCCGCCTCCGGCGTCTCGGGTCTCTCGGCGGGCGCGTCCGGCGTCGCTGCGGGTGTCGGCGGCGCGGCGGGCACCACCGCGGGTGGCATGCCGATGGGCATGATGCCGATGGGCGCGGGCATGGGTGGCGGCATGGACGGCGCGCGCCGCAGCCCCGCCTGGCTGGTCGAGACCGACGACGTGTGGGGCGAGCAGTCGGTCGTCGCGCCCAGCGTGGTCGGCGACGACGCACCACCACCGGACCCCCGACCCTGGATCGGACGCTGAGCCGTGCCCGCGACCGACCACTTCACGGTCACGCCCACCGCGCTCGACTCCGAAGCGCGCGCCGCGACCGAGCAGTCCACCGCCCAGCAGCGGCTGTCCACCGACGTCTCGGCGTCACCGCCGCCTGCCGACGCGTTCGGCCAGGTGCCGTCGTCGTCCCGGTTCGCCGACTTCAACACGACGACGGTGAAGGGCCTCTCGGAGGTCATCGACGACCAGACCACGTCGATCGAGACCGTGGCGCAGGGCGTCCACGACAGCGCCGACGGCTACCGCACCGCCGACGCCCGGATCGCCGAAGAGTTCGACGAGCTCGCGGGAACCGCCGGGCGGTCCGCGCCCCGGACGGTGGCGTCGGCATCCGGCCAGCTGGTCACGGGCGCGTTCGCCGACCAGGTCAACGCCAACCGCGGCAAGGTCCAGACCGCGCTGACCGACGAGCAGGCGAACCTCGCGGCGTTGCAGGCCCAGCGCACGGCCGACCCGGAGTCCGACGCGCTGCGCCAGCAGGTCGAGGAGTCCCAGCGCAAGGTCGACCTCTACCAGAACATCCTCGACGACAACCGGAAGATCGTCGTCTTCGACCCGACCCGGAACGGGCGCATCGTCGAGATGGTCGGCGACATCAACGCCGACACCCGCAACGTCATGGTGTACACGCCCGGCACCTTCGCCCGCATGGGCAACGAGCAGGACGCCTACAACGTCGTCAACTCGTTCGTGCAGGCCTCACCCGACAAGTCACTGGCCGGTTTCGTCTACCAGGACGGCGACTTCCCCCAGAGCCTGGTGACGCAGGCGCCGGATCCGTCGTACTCGCAGGCGATGGCACCGCGGCTCGCCGAGTTCACCCACCAGCTCGACGCCCAGATCGCGGCGAACGCGCCCGGAGCGAACGTCACCACGACCGGCATGGCCTGGTCGTACGGTGGCGCGGTGCTCGGACTCAGTGACCAGCAGGGCGCGACCTTCGACCGCGAGATCTACGTCGAGGGCGCGGGGATGGGCCACGGCGTGTGGAACCCGTCGGACCTGCAGAGCGGCGTCACGCGGTACGCGATGACCGCCCCGGTCGACCCCATCCAGCTCACCCAGGGCACCGAACTGTTCGGCATCGGCCACGGCGCCGACCCCGACCTGTTCCCCGGGAACATCAAGCTCGACACGGGGAACTTCACCAGCGGCTGGCCGATCACCTGGCAGCACGACGGCTGGACCCAGGTCCACTCCGACGCGTGGTGGAACCTCTACCACGCCATGACCGGTGGTCCGGTCACGAGCGGTGGTGAGGTGCGATGACGCTCGACAGCAACGAACTGCAGGCGTTGGCCGTGCAGGTGCGCGGCCTGGTCGACAAGGTCGCGGCACTGTTCGGCGCCGGCCCCGGGGACGGCCGCAGCGCGGTGGATGCTCCGGCACTGGAGGAGAACACCGAGGGCGCGAGCACCTACGACGGCTGGTCGCACCTGGTGCGTGTCCCCGTCCCGGCCGACGCCGTCGACCGCCTCGACGGGCCCGTGCGCGACCTGCTGGTCGGTGAGGGCTTCGAGGAGGTCGACCGGTCGTCGGACACCGAGATCGCCCGGCAGTTCCGCGCCACCCCCGCCGCGGGGATCCGCGCCGACGTCGGCGTGCAGATCGCCCGCAGCGGGCGCGGTGACGTCGTCATCGGGGCGAGCGCCGACTCCGCCTGACCCCACACCTGCGCGGGGACCGGGAACGGCGCGTGACGACGTCGTCGTAGTGCAGGACTCCGGTCGAGAACGAGGCGGTGGAGACGGTGGTGGCCGGGCGGTGGGCCGTGCGTGTCGTGGTCATGGCCCGACCGTCCCGCACCGTCCTTGCGTGCACCTTGCGGCTGGCTGACCCGCCGCCAGAACGGGAGGATGGTCGCGTGCGACGGACGTTCTCGGGGCCGGTGTTCGAGTGGCGCGGACCGGCGCCGCACCACTTCGTCGAGGTGCCGCCGGACGTCGCGGACGAGATCGCCTCGATCGCGTCGGAGGTCTCGTACGGCTGGGGCGTCATCCCGGCCACCGTGACCGTCGGCGCCACGACCTTCACGACCTCGCTGTTCCCCCGCGAGGGCGGTTACCTGGTGCCGCTCAAGGTGGCGGTGCGCCGGGCCGAGGGGGTCGACGTGGGCGACGTCGTCGCCCTCGTCCTCGAGATCCGCTGACCCGCGGCCGCGACCAGGACCCCGAGCACGACCGCGACGACGGCCAGCACCGCCCAGCCGCTGAAGGCGAGGACCACCAGCGTCGCGCCACACGCCACCGCCGACGCGACCCGGACCGGTCCTCGCAGCACCCGTGCCCCGGACGCCGTGCACCCGAGGTAGACCGCGAGGAACAACGACGTGGGCACCGCCACCAACTGCGCCAGCGTGACGAACCGCGCCGATGACCACCGCGCCGACGACCGCCACCACCAGCTGCAGCACCCGGCGGTCGAGTCCGGGGCGTAGTCGCACCGTGAGCTCGGCGGCGCCGGTCAGGTAGGCGTTGGTGCCGGCCAGGGTGAGCACGACCGCGGCGACGGCTGCGACCACCGTCCCGACCGGACCGAGCGCGACCTCGAGCAACGCGGCCAACGGAGCCGCCCCGCCAGCCCGTGGCCCGAGCACGCTGATCGCCGCCACGGCGAGCGCGAGGTACAGGACGGCCGTCACCGCGAAGGTCACGACGACGACGCGCGGCAGCTGCCGGTCGACGTCGCGCAGCGAGCCCGCGATCGACGCCATCGCCTCCCACCCGACGAACGAGAGCATGAGCACCGAGGCGGCGTCGCCGATCGAGCGCACCCCGTGCGGCGCGAACGGCGTCCAGTGCGCCAGGTGCGCCGACCCCGCCGAACCGAGCACGGCCACCGCGACCAGCGCGATGAGCACGGCGACCAGGACCAACTGCACGGTGGTCGAGGACCGTGCGCCGGCCAGTGTCACCACGACGACCAGGGCGAGCAGGCCGCCCGCGACCGCCGTGGTGGTGCCGAGTCCCGCGCCGAACACCTCGGCGACGTAGCTGCCGCCGACCAGGCACACGACCGGCGCGCCGAGGACGACGCCGGCGAGGAAAGCCCACGCGACGACGCGGCCGGCGGTCGCACCGAGACCCGCCTCGGCGTAGGCGGCGACCCCGCCCGCACCCTTGACGCGACGGCCGAGCGCGGTGAACACCCATGCGAACAGGCCGGACAGCGCGAGCAACGCCACCCAGTCGACGATCGAGGCCGGGCCCGCGATCGCCGCCGCCAGACCGGGCACGAGCAGGAGGCTGGGGCCGAGCAGGGCCCCGATCGAGAGGGCCGCGGCCCGGGTCGTCGTCATGCGTCCACCGTGCCGCGAAACCCGCGACACGCGATTGCAGATGTGTGCGCTACAGGCTCCTCCGACGCAACGACGTGCGGTCAGGTAGCGGATATGGTCGCCTCCATGCCGGATACCTCGTTCGACGCGACCGATCGCGCCATCGTCATGCACCTGCAGCGCGATGGCCGGATGGCCAACGTCGACCTCGCCGACGCGGTGTCGCTGTCACCCTCGGCGTGCCTGCGCCGCACCAAGGCCCTGGAGGCCGCGGGCGTGATCGCCGGGTACCGCGCCGAGGTCGACCGCGACCGGGTCGGCCAGGGCCTCACCGTGTTCATCTCACTGCGGGTCGACCAGCACTCCCGGGAACGGTCGCGGGAGTTCGAGGCGGCCCTGACGGCCATCCCGAACGTCGTGGCCTGCCACGTGGTCTCGGGTGAGTACGACTTCCTGCTCGAGGCGGTGCTCCCCGACCTGCACGCCTACGAACGGCTCCTGCTCGACCAACTCCTCACCGTCACCGGGATCAAGGACGCCCGCAGCACCTTCGCGATCCGCACCGTCAGCAGTCGGGGGCCCGTCCCGGTCGACCGACTCACCTCCTGACACCGCGCCCGGAGTCCTTCCGCGGCAGCGACCGACAAGCGGCCGTCAACCGGTCCGCAAGCGCGCCGGGCGAGGGTTCGTGACGACCAGGAACCACCCCTCTCCCCTTGGAGTCGTCATGACCGCACTGCTCCCCGACGCACCCGTCGCGGACGTCCCGTTCGACCGCCTCGCCCAGAGCCTCGACGGCCGGTTGCTGCTGCTCGGCGATCCCGAGCACACCGCCCTCGCCACGCCGTGGAACGTCGCGGTGCCCCCGCACCCGTTCCCGATCGTGGCGGCCTCGTCGGCGGCCGACGTCGCCACCGCCGTCCGGTTCGCCGCGGCCCACGGCCTGCAGGTCGACGTGCGGGCCACCGGGCACTGCCCGGCGCCGGTCTCGCGTGCGACGCTGCTCGTGCACACCGGCCGACTCGACGACGTGACGGTGGACCCCGCCGCCCGCACGGCCCGGATCGGCGCGGGCGTGCGGTGGCAGCAGGTGCTGGACGCCGCTTCCCCGCACGGGCTGTTCGGCCTGTGCGGGTCCGCGCCCCACGTCGGGGTCGTCGGCTACCTCACCGGCGGTGGCCTCTCCCCGCTCGGCCGCAGCTTCGGCCTCGCGACCGACCACGTGCGCGCCTTCGACGTCGTCACCGGTGACGGCGTCAGCCGCCACGTCACGCCGACCGAGGACGCCGACCTGTTCTGGGCGTTGCGCGGCGGCAAGGCAGCCGCGGGCATCGTGACGGCGGTCGAGATCGACCTGCTGCCGTTGGCGACGATCCACGGCGGCACGTTGTTCTTCGGCGCCGACGACATCGGTCGCGTGCTGCACACCTGGCGGCGCTGGTCGGCGACGCTGCCCGACCGGGCCGCGACGTCAGCCGCGATCCTGCGGCTGCCTGCGATGCCCGGCGTCCCGCCGGTCCTCGCCGGCGAGACGGTGCTCGCCGTGCGGTTCACCTGGCTCGGCGACCCCGCCGAGGGCGACGAGGTGATCGCGCCGATCGCCACCGCGGCGACCCCGGTCCTGGGCGGGATCGGGACCATGCCGGCCGCGGCGATCGGTGCCGTGCACAACGATCCCGTCGACCCGATGCCCGCCTCGGAGGACAGCGTGGTGCTGGCCGAGTTCACGGCCGACACCGTCGAGGCGCTGCTGCGCACCGCGGGCCCGGACACGTCGTGCCCACAGGTCGTCGTCGAGGTCCGGCTGCTGGGCGGGGCCCTCGAGCGACGCCCCGAGGTCGCGGACGCCGTCGACCACCGCGACGGTGCCTACAACCTGTTGGCCATCGGGATCGCGGCCCCGCCGGTCGCGGAGGCGACCGCGGCCAGTGCCGCGCAGATCCTCGACGCCGTGGCGCCGTGGTCGACCGGCGGGAGCCTGCCGAACTTCGGCGGCCCGGTCACACCGGAACGGGCCGGGCGGGTCTACCGCCGGGCCACGCTCGAGCGCCTCGCCACGGTCGCGCGCGAACACGACCCGCACGGCGTCTTCGGTGCCACCGCGGTGTTGCACGACGCAACGGTCTGAACCGGGTTCCGAGGCGGACCGTCGCGATCAGCGGCGGTCCGCCTCCACTCGCGCGCCCACCCGCTCCGCGTCGAGCTGCCGCACGAACAGCGCCGCCTCCTGGGCGCGGGCGACGGCGAGGCCGGTCTCGAGTTCGGCGTCGACGGCAGCCGCCGGGGCACCGCCGGCTCGCAGCACCTGCGCCCGGATCCGGTGCAGCGTGGCGTCCGCCGCGTGGGCCCCGGAGGTCGCGGCCTCGGCGAAGGCCCGGTCGACGGCCGCGGCGGCGTCGTCGAGGCGTCCGGCGCGCAGGAGGATCTCCGCGTACATCGCGAGGAACGTCGGCCGCCACACCACCGACGCGGGCTCACCGACCGTGACCATCTCCCGGTCGGCCAGTTCGGTCCCCGCGGCGAGGTCGACGTCGGCGAGGGCCCACGCGGTCGGGATGGCCATGTAGATCCGCATCATGTGCATGTTGCGGGCCTGGATGTTGCGTTCCACGACCTCGCTCGCCGCCCGGGCCGCCGGTCCGTCGCGACGCCAGAACTGCCGGAACACCCCCATGCCGTCGACGTAGCTCTGGGCGACCGGGTCGCCGAGGGCGTGCGCCCGGTGGTCGGCCAGGCGGAACAGCTCGTCGTCGCGCTCGAGGTCGCCCAGGTGCAGCGCGCAGATGCCCTGGAACAGCGGGCCGCCGACCCGGGGGTCGGGCGTGAAGACCAACTCGGGGATCTCGACGCGGTCGTACAGCGCCTCCATCGCGCCGAAGGCGTCGTGGGCGTCGCGGAACCGCCCTTCCTGCAGCAGGTTGTAGCCCGACGTCATGAGCGCGCCGAGGCGCAGCAGGTCGTCGTCGCGGTCCTGCGCGAGCCGGGCGAGGACGGCGCTGACCTCGGCCGCAGCGATCATGTCGTTGCGACCGTGCAGGTCGCCCCACCAGGCGTGCAGGGTCGTCAGCAGGTCACGGGTCGGCGCGTCAGGGTCGAACTCCACCGGACCCTCGGCCCACCTCCCGTACGGCGAGAGCGTGCCGTCGAAGAGCATGTGGAACGAGCGCAGCCGGTAGGTCGCCGCGGCCCGCAGCGTCACCCCGCGACCGCCGGGAACGCGGTCGGCGGTCTCCAGCGCGCGGTGCAACAACTCGCTGGACTCGGTGTAGGTGCGGCGCTCCAGCGCTTCGTCGTTCGCGAGCAGGTAGAACTCGGCCGCGCGCTCGAGATCTTCGTCGGAGCCGGCTTCGGCCAGGTGGTACGCGATCCACCGCGTCGACACCGGCCCCCGCCGCACGCCCTCCCGGCGCTCCACGAGCACGTCGGCCGTGCGTCGGTGCAGCCGCCGGCGCCTCGACGGCCCGGTCTCGTCGAACAACGTCTCCTGCAGCAGGGCGTGGGTGAAGCGCAGCAGATCGGCCGTGCCGGGCTCGGAGCGCAGCAGCCCGAGGTCGATGGCGCGGTCCACCGCCTCGTCCACGGTGTCGCCGTCGATGCCCGTGACGGCCGCGACCAGTTCGATGTCGAAGGTGCGGCCCAACACCGCCGCGGCGCGGAGCACCGCCTGATCACTCTCGGGCAACCGTTGCACCCGGCTGCGGATGACACCGCGCACGCTGTCGGGTACGCCGTCGGCCATCGCCGTGTCGACGCCGGTGGTCAGCACCAGCCGCACGATCTCGCCGATGTAGAAGGGGTTTCCACCGGTCCGGGCGTGGAGCGCGGCCACCGTGGGTTCGTCGACGTCGTCGCCGATGCGGTCCCGGACCAGGTCGTGGACGTCGGTCGCGGAGATCGGGGGCAGGTCGACCCGCTCCACCCGGGTGATGCGGGCCAGGGCGGCCAGGACCTCGAGGTCGGGGTGGTCGTCGTCGAGGCCGGGCGAGCGCACCGTGACGACCACCGTGACCGGCTCGGTGCGCAGATGGGTGGCGACGTACTCCGCCAGGCGTCGCGAGGCGGGATCGGCCCACTGCAGGTCGTCGAGCACCAGCAGCAGCGGCTGGTGGCGGGCCACCACCCCGAGAAACGTCACCACGGCGTCGAAGACGCTGACCTCGACCTCGTCGAGCGACGTCGTGGTGGCCGGCGCCGGCGTTGTTGCAGTGTGCACCAGTTCGGGCACCAGGGTCGTGACGGGTGCGGCCCGGCCGGTGGTGGCAGCGGCGAGGACGTCGTCGGGCACGCGCGGCCCGAGCTCGCGCAGCACCTGCACCCATGGCCACAGCAGCGGCGCACCCTCGTGCTGCCAGCAACGGCCCCAGGCGACCAGCTGTCCCGCCGCCCTGGCCCGCCCGGAGAGTTCCTCGACCAGCCGACTCTTGCCGATCCCGGCCTCGCCCACGACCGCGACGAACGCGGTCGTCCCTGCGTTGGCCCGCTCGAGCGCCCGGGTGAGCCGCGCGAGTTCCTCCGTCCGACCCACGAGGCGCTCGCCGCCGGCGGCCGGCAGCGGTGAGGGCGCCGCGACCGGGCTGGCGACGCGCGCGGGCTCCGGCGGCGGGGCGAGGTCGAGCGTCGGGTCCTGCCGCAGGATCCGCGCGTGCAACTGCTGGCTGGCGACGTCGGGGTCCGCGCCGAGTTGGTCCGCCAGCAGCTCGCGGCCGTCGGCGTACACCTGCAACGCCTCGGCCGAGCGGCCCGACCGGTAGAGCGCGAGCATGAGCGCCGCCCGCAACGGCTCCCGCAGCGGCTCCGCGGCGACCCACGGCTGCAGCAACCGCACCGCCTCGACGTGGCGGCCCAGCGCGAGGTCCAGTTCGGCGGCGAGGTGGTGGGCCGACACCCGCAGGTCGTGCAGCCGGGCGGCCTCGAGCGACGTGAAGTCGGTCGCGAAGTCGGCGTACGCCTCGCCACGCCACAGGCCGAGCGCCTCGCCGACCAGGGCCCGGGCGCCGGCCGGGTCGCCGTCGTCGCGTCGTCGACCGGCCCGGCCCAGCAGGGCCTCGAACCGCCGGGCGTCGAGGTCGTCGTCCGCGACGTCGAGCGCGTACCCCCGTGGGCTGGTCGTGACGGTCGCGGGCGCCGACTCCGTCGCGGACGCGAGCGTGGCCCGCAGCCGCGAGACGTAGGTCTGCAGGGTGCTGGTCGCGGACTCGGGCGGGCGCCCGTCCCACACACGGTCGAGCAGGGTCTCGACGGGGACCACGCGGCCGAGGTCGACCAGCAGGGCGGCGAGCAGCAGCCGTCGTCGCGCCGGGCCGGGTTCGACCAGCCGGACGCCGTCCCACACCTCGGTGGGGCCGAGGACGCCGAACCTCACGGCCACCTCCGCTGCGCGCTCGGGGATGTCGGCCGGGTGAAACTACCCCGGGAAGCGGTCACGCGGGAGCGTCCCGAGCGGGGTCGTCGACGGCCACGGCCGGGGCGGACACAGCTGGGCCGGCGGCGGCATGCATCCCGGCGGCGGGCGGCGACGGGTCGGTGAGCGGGTTCTCCGCGGTGCCCAGCGCGATCGCGATGCGTTGGGCGGCGGTCAGGTCCGGGCGGGGGTCGGGCGCGGTGTCCACCGGGGTACTCCTTCGATCGGGGGACGACGGGTCGTCGCCACTGCTCGAAGGGTGGCGGGAGGGCCTTGTCCGTCGCTTGTCGCCCGCTTGTCCGGTGTGGACTCCGTGTCAACGCGGGACGCAGGCCTCGACGCCCGCGACGAGGCCGCCGGCGTAACGCTGGCGGTCAGCGGCCGACAGCCCGACCTGGCCCGGGCTGTTGCCGCCCGCCTCGTTGTAGATCCACGGCACGGTCGAGAGCAACTGGACGATCCACATGTTCCCGCCGGGGTGACCGCGGGTGCCCTGGTCGTAGCCGGTGTCGGGCATGACCGTGACCGCGTGCCCCTCGACCCTGGCCCGCTGCGCCTGGAACACCGCGCCGTAGCGGTGGGACGTGTCGGCCACCGCGGCGTCGGTGAAGGTGACCTTCCGGCCGTCCGGCGTCATCCGGTACTTCCCCACCGTCT
Organism: Jatrophihabitans sp. YIM 134969; assembly: GCF_054456675.1. Taxonomy (NCBI): domain Bacteria; kingdom Bacillati; phylum Actinomycetota; class Actinomycetes; order Jatrophihabitantales; family Jatrophihabitantaceae; genus Jatrophihabitans; species Jatrophihabitans sp. YIM 134969. The sequence goes on along the minus strand of NZ_JBTJEQ010000023.1, from coordinate 23,421 downwards.
GGGTGTAGACGATGTTGTTGCCGCCTGCGAAGGGGATCCCGCCGTTCGCTCCCGCCTGGTCGTGGACGCTGATGGCGAGCGCGGCGTGGACCCGGTTCGCGATGGCCGCGCGCTGCCCCAGTGAGACCCGGTCGTCGACGGCGTTCTTGGTCATGACCACCGTGTAGCCGTCGGCCTGCAGGCGTTGCCGCACCAGCAGCGACACCGCGAACACGTCGGCCATCTCGGGGTCGTTCTCGTAGGTGGAGTCGTCGAGTCCGGTGGCGGGGTCGGTCGAGGTGATCTGCGGGCTGTGCCCGGGGTCGATGACGATGACCGGCCCGGTGTCCCCGGCGACCGGCGCGGTCGGCGCGGTCGTGGGAGCAGCCTCGCTCTCGCCGGGGCCGACGTCGGTCCCCGGACGGCCGGCGGCCGACGGCGTCGCCCGGGCGGAGGGTCTCGCCGCGGCGGAGGTGGTCGGCGCCGCGGCGGACGTCGTCCCGGGGGTCGGGTCCGGGTCGGCCGACGCGGACGGCGATGCGGACGAGACCGTCGACGCCGGGCCGCCACCGCAGGCGACCAGCGTCAGGGGGCCGAGCGCCAGCGCGGCAGCCACCGCGGCCGCGCGGATCCGGAGGCGACGCACCTCGCGATCCTCCCCCACGGCGGGCCATGATCACGGCATGGCGTACGACACCGAGACCGCGGACCGCCTCCGGGAGTGCCTCGCGACCACCTCCGGCGTGTCGGAGAAGGCCATGTTCGGCGGGCTGTCGTTCCTCGTCGACGGGCACATGGCGGTTGCGGTGAGCGGCAGTGGCGGCCTGCTGCTGCGCTGCGCGCCCGAACGCACCGAGGAGCTCGCGGCGCGGGAGCACGTCGACCGGTGGGAGATGCGGGGCAAGCAGATGACCGGGTGGCTGCGGGTCGACCCGCCCGCCTACGAGTCGGACGACGACCTGGGCGCGTGGGTCGCGATCGGGGTCGCTCAGGCGCGGGTGACGGCGTAGCCGGTCACGCGTGAGGCACGCCGTCACCGGGTAGGTCAGGGAGCGTGACGATCCGCGTGAAGCGCCCCGACGGCTCCTGGGACGAGATCCCGACCGGCCACATCGACTTCCACGACCGGGGCGGAGTGCTCCACGTCAAGACCGACGACGAGGCCGTGGTCTACGAGCCCGACGACTGGACGTCGTTCGAGGTGGTCGGCGAGTCCGACCCGGTGCTCGTGATCGGCGACTCCGAGGAGCGCGTGTTCCCCGAGGGGTTCGTGTAGACCGTTCGCGGGTCCGAGGACCGGCGCTCAGCGACCCCGGCCGTACGTCGACGCCAGCCGGGTCACCTCGGCGCGGTCCTCGTCGGTCCAGCCGCCGTCCGGGCGCTCGAGCGTGGCGGTGGCGTACTCCTCCCAGGTGAGCACCTGGTCCTTCGGCGGCTTCGGCCGCACCGCCCAGTAGCCGACCAGCCGGTCCTGCTGCCACGCGGCACCGGTCGGGGCGGCGTTGTAGTGCGTGAGCTTGCCCTCACGCTCGAGCTTGAACAACGCCGTGGCGAACCGCGTGCCGCTGGCCGTCGTGCCGCTGGACGCACCGTCGCGCAGCAGCACGTGCCCGACGTCGGCGACGTGCCGGCCGAACAGCTCCGGGTGGTCCTGCCGCAGGCGGTACTCGATGACGCCGTGCTCGATCCAGCCGGTCGGCAGCGACTTCATGACGCCCAGCAGCGGTTCGGTCAGCTCCGCCGTCGTCGCAGGCGGTCCGGACGGGCTCGCCGTGCGGGTGCCGCGGGTGGTCGTCGTCCCGGCCGTACGGGTCGAGGCGGCCCTCGGCGCGCGGGGGGTCCGGGGGGCGCTGACGGCGCGCGCCGCGGTCTTGGTGACCGTCCAGAACCGCGGTGCGCGGTCGTCGTGTGCGTAGGTGGCGGCACAGCGGTAGGTGACGGTGTCGCCGTTCGCGGTGGCCGTGACGGCGGAGTTGCCCCCGCAGGCCGGACAGTCCGGAACCTCGTCCATCGTGGGTGTTCTCCTGGCGTCGTGGTGGCGCCGGCGTACGTCCGCCGGGTCCGGAGCCGAGAGTAGGTCGTACATCTCGGGGACCTAGGGTCGGCCCCATGCGCTTCGGACTGTTCGTACCCCAGGGCTGGCGGATGGACCTCGCCGGCATCGACCCCGCCGAGCACTGGTCGACCGTGACCGGTGTCGCGAAGCTGGCCGAGGACGGCCCGTTCGAGTCGGTGTGGGTCTACGACCACTTCCACACCGTGCCGGTGCCGAGCGAGGAGGCGACGCACGAGGCGTGGACGCTCATGGCCGCGCTCGCCGCCACCACCTCGCGGGTGCGGCTGGGCCAGATGTGCACCTGCATGGGCTACCGCAACCCCGCGTACCTCGCCAAGGTGGCCGCCACGATCGACGTCATCTCCGGCGGCCGGGTCGAGATGGGCATCGGCGGCGGCTGGTACGAGCACGAGTGGGAGGCGTACGGCTACGGGTTCCCGCGGGCCGGCGTGCGGCTCGGGATGCTCGACGAAGGTGTGCAGATCATGTCGCAGCTGTGGCGCGACGGGACCGCCACGTTCGCCGGCGAGCACTACCGGGTCGACGGCGCGATCAGCCGTCCGCTGCCGTTGCAGCCCGGCGGGATCCCGCTCTGGATCGCCGGCGGCGGCGAGAAGGTCACCCTGCGGATCGCGGCGCGGTACGCGAGGTACACGAACTTCGAGGGCGGCATCGAGGGCTTCGCCCACAAGTCGAAGGTGCTCGCCGAGCACTGCCGTGAAGTCGGCCGCGACTACGGCGAGATCACCCGGTCGGCGAACTACAACGTCGTCATCGGCGCGACCGAGGCCGACGTGCGGGACCGGCTCACGTGGATCCACGACCACTACGCGCCGCTGCTGCCCGCCGACCGGTTGGCCACCACCGACGAGCAGTTCGCGTCCGGCCCGCTCGTCGGCACGCCGGAGCAACTCGTCGAGAAGCTCCGCGCGCTGCAGGAGGCGGGGATGACCTACGCGATCACGTACTTCGCCGACGCCGCCTACGACCCGTCGTCGGTCGAGCTGTTCGCCCGCGAGGTCGTGCCGCACCTTGTCTGAAGGCTTCGCAGTGTTGCCGGTCTCGACTCCCGCGGCCGAGGGCGTCGACGCCGGCGGCGTGCTGGCGTTGGTCGACGCGCTCGAGCAGCGTCAGGGCGTCGAACCGCACGGGCTGACGGTCGTGCGGCACGGACGGATCGTGGCGTCGGGCCACTGGGCGCCGTACCGCAGCGGTGCGCCACGGTTGCTGTACTCGCTGAGCAAGAGTTTCACCTCGACCGCCGTCGGGTTCGCGGTGGCCGAGGGCCTGCTCTCGGTCGACGACCTGGTCCTCGACCACTTCCCGGAGTACGCCGAGGACGCCGCTGACGACCGGGTGCGCTCGTGGCGGATCCGGCACCTGCTGGCGATGAGCAGCGGCCACACCGCCGACACCTGGCCCGACGTCGTCGCCGCCGGTGGCGACCCGGTGCAGGCGTTCCTGCGTCTCGCACCGCCCGCCGATCCCGGCTCGGTGTTCTCGTACAACCAGTCGTGCACCTACACGGTCGGGGCGATCGTCCAGAAGCTCACGGGGTTGTCGCTGCCCGAGTTCCTGCAGCCGCGGCTGTTCGACGTCGTCGGCGGCGGGCCGGTGACCTGGCTGGACCAGCCCGGCGGGCGCTCGCTGGGGTTCAGCGGGTTGCACGCCAGCCACGACGACGTGGTCCGCCTCGGTCACCTGTACCTGCAGCGCGGCCGCTGGGGTGACCGGCAGGTCCTGCCGACCACGTGGGTCGACGCGGCGACCTCCCGGCAGGTCGGGACTCCCGGTGAGCCCAACCCCGACTGGCAGCAGGGTTACGGCTACCAGTTCTGGCAGGGCCGCCACGGCTACCGCGGCGACGGTGCGTACGGCCAGTTCTGCATCGTGCTCCCCCGCCACGACGCCGTCGTGGTCATCACGTCGGCGACGCTCGCGATGCAGTCCGTGCTCGACGACGTGTACACGCACCTGCTCCCGGCTCTCGGTGATGAACCGTTGCAGGATGCAGCGGACGGTCAGTTGGCCACCCGCCTCGAGTCTCTGCAGCTGCCCACGCCCGTCGGCGACCCTGCGCCGCCGGACGCGGCGCTGTGGGACGGCGCGACCTTCGCGCCCCGCGGTGGTGTGAGCCGGGTGCAACAGTCGCTGACCGCCGTCCGGGTGACGCGCTCGCGGGTCGACGGCAGCTGGCAGCTCACGCTGGTCGAGGGCGACACCTCGTTCACGGTGACCCTGCGGCCGACGTGGACCGCCGACCACGTCACCGCCACCAGCGGGGACGTCGTCCCGGTGGCGGCCGCCGGCGCCTTCACCCCGCGGGGCGAACTCCGCGCCGATCTCCGCTTTCTCGACACCCCACACACGCTGACGCTCATCCTGGATCCCGCGACCCGCGCCTTCCGCGCGTTGTGGCCGACCATCCCGCTGCACAGCCCGCCGCTGCACCGCCTGCACGCCCCGACCTCGTGACCGTTCTGCCGCGCGACGGCCGCGACCAGTCCTGCGCGGTCTGCGGTGTCTCCGAGGTGGCGTGGGTGCATCCCCTCGCCGCGGCCGAGGTGACGTACCGCCGTTTCGAGCGGGGCCACACGCTCCCGCAGTACTGGTGCATCTGCGCCGGGTGCGAGTCGCTCCACGACAGCGGCGACGACGACGCACTCGCCACGCGCTACCTCGAGACGCAGGGCGGCGACGCCGCGCGGCCGCCGGAGGTCACTGCTCAGCAGTGGCGACACGAGGTGGCCGAGAAGCCCGTCGCCGTGTGGCGACGCGCCGACCTCGGTGCCCGCCCGATCCCTCCGGCCTGACCGCTCCCACACTCACACCGTTGCATTGCGCAACGGTGTTCGGGTGGGGTCGACCTCGGGTGGCGGTGTCCACCACGGCACGCCGTCACGCATCTCGCAGGTCCAGCCCCAGCGCCCGAAGTTGCGGTGGTGGTGCCCGCACAGCAGGGTGAGGTTGTCGAGCTCGGTCTCGCCGTCGAACAGCCAGTCGAGTACGTGATGTCGTTGGCACCACTGGGGTGGGATGCGGCAGCCGGGGAAGCTGCAGTGCTCATCTCTTGCGATGAGCGCTTTGGTCTGGCCGGGGCTGGCCAGCCGTCTCGTGCGGCCGTGACTCAGGACGCCGCCGGCGTCGTTGAGGACGACGGGGATGATCTCGGCCTCGGCGGCGAGGTTGAGCAGTTCGGCCACGGACATGTCCCCGCCGTGGCTGGTGTGGACCCGGCCGGTGCGGGTCTCGAGGTCGTGCACGGTCATGGTGACGACGAGGGTGGTGGGCACGCCGCCGGAGTCGGGCAGGGTGCCCGACCGCAGGAACCGGTCACACAGTTCCTCGAGGGCGTCGTGCAGGCGGACGTCGGCGGGGCGGGTGTCGGGTCCGTGGCCGTCGTCCGGGCGGGGTGCGGCCAGGGGGCTCAGGACGGTCTGCAGCTTGGCGAACAGCCCGGCGGTCAGGTCGCCGTGGGCGGCGCAGGCGCCGTCGTCGTGCTGGGTCAGCCGCAGGGACCGGCGGCGACGCCGGGCTTCGTCGCGGGGTGTCGGTCCGTCCTGGTCGAGCCGGTCGCGCAGGTCCCGTCCGAGCTGCGCGACGTCGGTGGCGTCGTAGACGCGGGCGACCTTCAGCAGGGCCTGCTCGGCGGCGTCGACCACCTCGACCGGGAGACCGACCGGGAGGGCGGTCAGGGCGCGGTCGATGGTGTGGGCATGGTCGGCGGTGATGAGCCCGGCAGTCTGGGCGGCGGCGACGTGCGGCCGCAGCGGCGGGAGGGGGTCTCCGGTGAGGGTCACGCGTGGGGCGCAGCCGTTGGCGGTGCGCACACGCCGTTTCGCCTCCGCGGGCCGGATCCGGAGAGCCCCGGCGAGCCACGCGGCGGTGGAGCGAGCGCCGGTGCGTTCGATGGTGTCGGGCCGTCGTTCGATCTCGGCGATCAGAACTTGGTCGCAGGAGGCGAGCACGTTGACCGCGGCCTGCAGTTCATGGACCGCACCGAGGACCTCATACCCCTCCGCGTCGCGTACTGCGGCGGGGATCATCGCCGCGAGCGTGTCGACCTGAGCGCGCAGAGCCGCGATCTGGTCGAGCATCGACAGCGGCTCAGCCCCGCCGTGTTCGGCGGCGTCCATCGCGGCCAGGATCGCCTGCGCCTGGTCGGAGAGCACGAACCCGGCAGCGGTCTCGAGGAAGACCGGCTCGCACGGCACCCACTCGTCGAGGGTCGCCACCCATTCGTGCACGTGTTCGAGTCTACCACTCGAGACAGAAACGTCAATGATTTTATACTGATTCCGCGGCCGGCGGTTGCGCGCGGGCTGGGTTCCGAGAGAACTGCGATGAGGGTCCCCGACCTCCATGGGTGGTGCGGTGGACCAGATCGTCACCCGCTCTCGGCTCGCGTCCCGCGCGCCGTTCACCTGCCTGTGGTCACCGCCCGCTCTTCTCGGAAAGCACCACAAGCAGGTACACGGGAAACCGAACCGCTTGTCGACCGCGAGAGACATACTGATCCACCACACCACCCACGAGGGCCGAGTACCCCTACTCGTCCTTCTCTCGGAACCCGACCCCGGCGCAACCGCCGCTGACGAACGAAGAACTGCGCACGCATCGCGGGTCCGCGGCGGTCACGCCGGGCACCAGTTCCGAGAGAACTGCGATGAGGGTCCCCGACCTGACGGCGTGGTCGACTGGATCAGACCAGCTCCCGCTCTCGGCCCACCCGCCGCGCGCCTTTCACCTGCCCGTGGTCACCGCCCGCTCTTCTCGGAACAGCACCACAAGCAGGTACACGGGAAGCCGAACCGCCAGCCGACCGCGAGAGACGGACTGGTCCACCGCACCACCCACGAGGGCCGGGTACGCCTACTCGCAGTTCTCTCGAAACTGGCGCACCGCGCAACGGCAAGCCGAGGACTCAGCCGGAGCGACGATCAGTCGTCGCCCAGCATCGTGAGCAGGCTCCGGCGGAACTCGGTGCGCTGCTTGCGGTCCAGCCGCGACATCATCGCGGAGAACTCGACCGAGAGGGAGTCCAGCGCTTCGGCCAGCACCTTGCGACCCTTGGCCGTCGTGGCGAGCCGGTGGCGCCGCAGGTCGTCCTCGTCGATCTCGCGGCGGACCAGCCCGGCGGCGACCAGGTTCCGCACGTAGGCGGTGACGCTCGCGCGCGGCAGCATGAGGGTGTCGGCGATGACGGCGGGGTAGCGGCAGGTGTCGACCTCGTCGAGGACGAAGAACTCCTTGGTGTCGATGCCGAGTGCGGACAACTGCGGGTAGGCGGCGTTCATGACGCGCGTCAGCAGCCGCTGGTTGAGCTTCCACAACTGCGCCGCGTCGTCGTCGACCACGCATGCCTCCAAAAACTGATACGGTGTCGTACTAGTACGAGATCGAACGAGCTGAGGCCTCGAACCATCAGCTGACTCGAACATTCTAGGACCGAGGAGCGCCCGTGATCCGTCACCTCGCCGTCCCCCGTGACGGCCTCACCCTCGCCGCTGACCTCCACCTGCCCGAGGACGCCGACGGCTCGCCGCTGCCCGCCGTGGTGCTGTCGACTCCGGGCAGCAGCGTGAAAGAGCAGATCGGCGCGAACTACGCGTCACGTCTCGCCCAGCGCGGCCTCGCCGCCCTCACCTTCGACCCCGCACACCAGGGCGAGAGCGAGGGCGAGCCGCGCGACCTCGAGGACCCGTACCGCCGCGATGAGGACATCTCCTTCGCGATCGACGCACTGTCCGCCGTCCCGGGCATCGACCCGGACCGCATCGGCGCGCTGGGCATCTGTGCCGGCGGCGGCTACGCGGTCCACACCGCCCGCACCGACCACCGCATCAGAGCCCTGGCCACGGTCGTCGCGGGCAACATGGGCAGGTCGTGGCGCTCGCCCGCGTTCGCGCCGGACGGCCCGGTCGCCGCACTGGAGGAGCTCGCGCGCCTGCGGACCCGCGAAGCCACGGGCGCCGCCCCGCTCGAACGGGCGAACTGGCTGCCCGACACCCTCGAGGAGGCGACGGCAGCGGGGCTCACCGACATCGACACGACCGAGGCCATGACGTACTACCGCACCCCCCGCGGCAGCCACCAGCGCTCGACCAACCGCCGCCTGCGCCGCAGCGACTCGCTGCTGATCGGCTACGACGCGTTCCACCTCCTCGAGGAACTGCTGACGCAACCGCTGCTCGTCGTGGTCGCAGGCCGGCGCGGTAACACCGGCCAGTACGAGGCCGGGGTCGATCTGGCCGCCCGCGCTCCCCACACCGTCGACCTGGTGGTCGTCGAAGGTGCGGGGCACTACCAGCTCTACGACGAACCGCGCTTCGTCGATCCCGTGGCCGACCGGCTCGCCGGCTTCTACCGCGAACACCTCGGCGTCGAGGCCCGCTTGCAGGGCTAGGCCGTCCTAGGACCCGACCGCTCCGGCGTGGCCGGGCTTCCAGCGTCGGCGACGGCCGTGGCGGATGGTGACGGCCACGATGCAGACGACGACCGCGCCGGCGACACCGGAGAGGGCGAGGACACCGGCGGTGCGGTCGGGCGCGGGCGTCGCCGGCGGCGCAGCGAGAGCGGCGATCGCGGTGCGGGTCGGCGCGGTCGACGCACCGGTCGCGCCCGGGCTCGCGATCGTGGCGGGCAGTTCGGCCGTCACGGCCGCCACCAGGTCGACCGTGCCCCAACCGAGGCGCGGGTCGCGGCCGTTCGGCGGGTGGTCGGCGGTGAAGGTCAACTGCGCGGCCACCTGGTCCGGCGTGAGCTCGGGCCGGGCCGAACGCAGCACCGCGACGGCCCCGGCGACGTACGCCGCGGCGAACGAGGGATCGTCGACCGGGTAGGCGTGTCCGAGCTTGCCGGCGGCGCCGGCCGCGGTCGAGACCAGCTGCGAGCCGGGGGCGGCGAGCGAGATGTAGTCGCCGGACTCGTCGGCCGCGGGCGCACCGGCCCGGTCGATCGCGCCCACACCGATGACCCCCGGATAGGCGGTGGGGTAACTGACAGCACCCGCCTGGGTCTGCGTCGCCGGCGACACCACGACGATGCCCGCCGACCGCGCGGCGGTGACCGCGGCGCGCAGGGCCGGGCTGTCCTGCGGGGTCGGGACGCCGATGAGCACGACGGTCGCCTTCTGGTCGATCGCCGTGGTGATCGCCGCCGCCAGCAGATCCGGCAGCGGCCCCGCACCCTCGGCGGCGTCGCCGGTGGCCTGGATGTCGCGGATCGCGAGCAGGGACGCGTCGGGGGCGACGCCGGCGAACGTCGTCCCGTCATCGGGTCGGGCGGCCACGATGCCCGCGGCGAACGTGCCGCGGCCGTCGCAGTCGGTGAACGGGTCGCTCTGACCGGTCGGCAGGACGTCGGCACCGGCGCGGATCTGGTTCGGCGCGAACTGCGGGTTGCTGCGGTCGATGCCCGACGAGATCACCGCGACGGTCTGACCGGCCCCGCTCGCCACCGGCCACACCCGCGCCGGCTGCAGCAACGCCTGCGACCACGCGGTCGTGCCGGTGTAGACACCGGTCGGTTTCGAGCAGCCGGCCGCCGCCAGCGCGTGCACCGGCGTGCCGATGACGGTCGCCGCGAGACCGAGGGCCGCGGCGGCGCGCAGGATCCGCACCGGCGTCACACCGCCGGGGAGAACGCCGAACCGGGACGGTCCGGCGAGTCGGGCAGCACGATGACATCGGTGGGAACGGCGGATTCCGCCGTGTGCGCCGCACCGATCCGCAGCGTCACCCGGGTGCCGCGACCCTGGCGCGAGGTGATGGTGGCGCGGCCGCCCGCCTCGACCAACCGCCGGTGGATCGACTCCCGTGTGCCGAAACCGGGCTCGTGCACCGCGGGGTCGAACCCGCACCCGTGGTCGCGGACCACGACGCGGATGTCGGCGCCGTCGCGGTCGACGTAGACCACACCCTGCTCCGTGCCGGAGTGCTTGTGACTGTTGCGCAACGCCTCGCGGGTCGCTCCGACGAGCGCGGCCCGCGCTTCGTCGGACAGGCCGTCCGGCGGCAGGGCGTCAAGCAGGGTGACGACGTCGGCGCCGGCGTCGTCGTCGGTGAGGTCGCCGATCACCAACTCGACCATGAACCCGGTCAGCGCCATGTCGTCGACCAGCGTGCCGAGTTCGTCGACCACGTGCGACCCGGACGACGCCAGCGGCAGCGCCTCGTCCGTTGTCGTGTGCACCGATCCCGTCAGCGGTTCGTCGAGGGAGTCGAGCGCCCGGCGCAGCTGCCCCGCCTGGGCACGCGCCGTCCGCCGCAACGCGGTCAGCGTCGTCGCGGGGCGCAACCGGTCGTCGGGAGTCGCCAGCGCCGCGACCTCGAGCGTCTGCAACACGGTGTCGTGCACGCCCCGCAGCAACCGGGTACGTTCGACCTCCCGGCCGGCGCGGATGCCCGCCGCCATCGCCAGGCGCGTGCCGATCCCCAACGCCAGCAGCGCGAGCAGCGCCGTCAGCACGCCGATCAACATCCAGAGCGTGTCCTGGACGGCCGATCCGATGGGGTGCACACGACTGCCGTCGGGGTCGTGGAGGTGGTTGAGCCACGACGTGAACGGGTGCACGGCGATCGACCCGATCACCAGGCCGAAACCCCACACGGCGCCCCAGGCCACGGTCCACAGCACCGCCGAGCCGACCAGGTAGGTCCAGCTCACCTGGTTGGCGAGGTGCAGCTTGCGGGTCGGCACGGTCAGCGACGTCACCGACAACGCCAGCACCGCGAACGCGACGTCACCGAACAGCCAGCGACGCAGCTTGCCGCTCGGCGGCCGGACCCGCGCCAGCAGCACGATCACGGCGACGACGTTGACCGCGATGAGCACCAGGCCGATGACCAGCACGCTGCCGACCTCGGCGAGCGGCTGCTGGGTCAACAGGGTGACGAGCGAGGCCGCGACGGCGAGGATCCGGAACACGAGCGGGCCCAGCAGCGACAACCGGGACGCCCGGCGCAGCACAGCGGTCTGGGCGGCCGACCGGGCGTCACCGCTGGCGTGGGTCAGCCGGGGGGCGATGTCGGGGAGGTCGTCGACGTCGGGGGCGATCGCATCCGACTGCAACAGTTCCCGGATGCGTGCGCCGGTGCTCGCCCGGCGGAACTCGGTCAGACCTTCGGGCAACGCCCGCGGTTCGGCGACGGCCGCACTCGCGCCGTCGCGGAGCAGGCCGACGAGCAGGCTGCGCGGCGTGGACCGTGCGCCCGGCATCGAGCCCCCTCCCGGACTGTGACGCGGATGTGAGCGACAGCGTAGGCGGGTCGGGCCCGCCCTGCCCGCCGGGTCACCGGGAGTTCATCCGGCGTCCCGGAACGGGTCCACCGGAATACAGTGAGCGGCGTGAACAGCGCCGACGCCAGCCCGGACACCGTCACCCCCGAGGCGGCCGAACCGGCCGCGACCGAGGGCGCCGAGAGTCACGACATCAAGCTCCCCGGGGGCCTCGCCGAGGCGATCTCCCACGACTGGGACCCCGCGCCGCCGATGCCCCACACCGCGCGTCCGGACGCCGGCCCCGCTGCGGCCGCCCACCGGGCCGCGCTCTCCGCGCGCTACCCCGGCCGGACGATCGTCGTCCCCTCTGGCCGGTTGAAGACCCGCGCCAACGACACCGAGTACGGCTTCCGGCCCGACAGCACCTTCGCCTGGCTGACGGCGGAGTCCGAGGCCGAGGCCGTCCTCGTCATGACCCCCGCGGGCGAGACCGGCCACGACTCCACCTTGTACATCCGCGAGTTCGCCGGCCCCGGCACGCCCGCCTACTTCACCAACCGGATGTACGGCTCGGTCTGGGTCGGCAACGTCCCGAGCGTCGCCGACACCGAGGCCGCCCTCGGCGTCACCACCCGCAGCCTCGACGACCTGCCGGCGGCCCTCGCGAACGCGGCGTCCGACACCGTCACCCTGCGCGGTGTCGACGTCACGGTCGACGAGGCCCTGCCGCCGGAGACCGCCGCGTCGTCGTCGGACCTGCTGCAGACGGCCGACGAGCTCAAGCTGACCAAGGACGCGTGGGAGATCGACCGACTGCGCGAGGCGTGCGAGATCACGGCCCGCGGCTTCGCCGACGTCGTCCGCGAACTGCCCGACGTCCTCGCGAGCGGCGGCCACCGCGGCGAGCGTTGGCTGGAGGGGACGTTCTGGCGTCGCGCCCGGCTCGAGGGCAACGAGGTCGGGTACTCGTCGATCCTCGGTAGCGGCGCCCACGCCACGACGTTGCACTGGTGGCGCAACGACGGCCGCATCGAGGACGGCCAGTTGCTGCTCGCCGACATGGGTGTCGAGACCACCTCGATGTACACCGCCGACGTCACCCGCACCCTGCCCGTCAACGGGCGCTGGACCGAGGACCAGCTCAAGGTCTACCGCGCCGTGTTCGAGGCCCAGGCCGCGGGCATCGACGCGGTCAAGGCCGGTGCCGACTACCTCGCGGCCAACCGCGCTGCGATGTGGGTGCTCGCGGATCACCTGCACCACTGGGGCATCCTGCCCGTGACGGCCGAGGTCTCGTGCGGCGACGACCCCGAGGCGCCCGGCGCCGGGCTGCACCGCCGCTACACGCTGCACAACGTGTCGCACATGCTGGGCATCGACGTCCACGACTGCGCGACCGCCCGCAACGAGCTCTACCGCGACGGCCGGCTCGAGGCGGGGATGGTGCTCACCGTCGAACCGGGGCTGTACTTCCAGCCCAACGACCGGACCGTGCCGGCCGAACTGCGCGGCATCGGCGTGCGCATCGAGGACGACATCCTCGTCACCGACGGCGAGGCCGTGAACCTGTCGGAGATGCTGCCGCGCGAACCCGACGCGATCAGCGAGTGGATGCGGGCGTCGCAGGCGTCCCGGCCGTTGGTCTGAGGTCGCGTCATCGACCTGCGCGTGCCGCCCGGCCCCGGGGTCCCCGACGGCCTGGTCATCCCCGGCGCGGAACTCGACGAGCGGTTCACCCGGTCGTCGGGGCCCGGTGGGCAGGGCGTGAACACCACCGACAGCCGGGTCGAGCTGCGCTTCGACGTGCAACGGTCGTCCGCGTTCACCGACACCCAGCGCACCCGGCTGCTGCGCGTGCTGGGCCCGCGGTTGCGCCACGGGGGCCTGCGGCTGGTCGCGACCACCCGTCGTTCCCAGGCCCAGAACCGGGCCGAGGCGCGGGAACGGTTGGCGGAGATGCTGCGCAGTGCGCTCGCGCCGCCGCCTCCGCCACGGCGCGCCACCCGCCCGACCCTCGGGTCGAAGAACCGCCGGATCAGCGCCAAGAAGCAGCGGGGCGAGACCAAGGCCGGCCGGGGCCGGGTCCGCGGGGAGGACTGAGCTCGCCGGCCTCAGCGCCGGCCGCCCCTGGACAGGCACGGTAGGCAGTCCCCATGGACATGCGCCTGCTGGTGGTCGCCATCCCGGTCAGCGACGTCGACGTCGCGATCGAGTTCTACCGGGACAAGGTCGGCTTCGCCCTGGACCACGACGTGTCGCCCGGCAACGGGATGCGGGTGGTGCAGGTGACGCCGCCCGGATCGCCGACCTCCGTGGTGTTCGGGGTCGGCATGCCGCTGGGCGAGCCCGGCACCTGCCGCGCCCCGCAGCTGTCGGTCGACGACCTCGACGCGGTGCGGGCGGACCTCGTCAGCCGCGGGGTCGAGGTCGGCGAGGTCGTGCAGATGGGCCCGGCGGGCACACCGGGCAGCCGCTACGCCTGGTTCTCCGACCCCGACGGCAACTCCTGGACGCTCCAGGAGCTCCCCCTCCAGTCCTGAGCCCGCAGCCGGTACAGCACGTGCCGGCGCAACGGACTGTCCGCGGGCACGTTCGGGTGGTCGAAGTCGTCGGCGGGGTCGTGGGTCATGCCGAGCTTGGTCATGACCCGGCGGGAGTTGACGTTACCGACCGCGGTCAGGCTGACGACCTCGTCGGCCACTCCGCGCGCGACGACGTCGTCGAGCGCGGCCGCTGCGGCCTCGGGGGCGAAGCCGACGCCCCAGTGCTCACGGGCGAGGCGCCAGCCGACCTCGAGGGCCGGGGTGAACGGCGCGTCGAACCGTTGCCAGGCGCATCCGGCGAAGCCGATGAAGGCTCCGGTGTCACGCCGCTCGAGCGCCCAGAGCCCGGCGCCCTCCTCGAACGTCGCCGGTACCCGCGCGGCGACCCAGGCGTCGCTCTGCTCGCGATCGAGCGGCGAGGGGAACCAGCGCATGACCTCCGGATCGGCGTTCAGCGCCGCGAGAGGCTCGAGGTCCGACGGCCGCCACCGCCGCAGCAGCAGCCGGTCCGTGGTGAGCTGCTCCGGAGCCGGGATCACTCGTCGGAGCCAGGGGTCCGGGACTTCGGCGCCGCGCGCGACGGGCCGCTCGCGACCGGTCCCGGCTCCCGGCCGGAGTCGAGCATCTCGTCCGGTCCGGTCGGTTCGCCGGCCGCCGAGGCGCCGCCCTCAGGTCCGGGCGTCTCCGTCCCGGGGAACTCCTCGCGGACGCGGCGCAGGTGCTTGCTCATCGAGCGGAACAGGATGAAGCACGCCACGCACAGCACGATGATCACGACGACCGCGATCGGCCCGGCCTTGTGGGTCTCGTCGCCGACGTCGGTGTCGTCGGCGAGGTAGGCGAGCCGGGTCAGGCCGGCCGTGCCGGCGGCGAGGACGCTCACGCCGACACCCGGTCGCGGACGCCGGCGAACAGGTCGTCCTCGGGCTGCTCGGTGTCGACGAAGGAGCGGGCGAGCTCGAAGTCCTCGGTCGGCCAGACCTCACGCTGCAGGTCGAGCGGGATCTTGAACCACATGCCCTCGGGGTCGACCTGGGTGGCGTGGGCGATGAGCGCGGCGTCGCGCCGCTCGAACCAGTCGCCGACGGGCACCTGGGTCGTGACCGTGACCCGGTACCAGTCGTCCGGGAGCTTCTGGTCCTCCCAGCGCTTCTTCCAGTCGGCGAACGGCGACTCCAGCCCACGGTCGGTCATGGCCTTGTCCAGGGCCTCGATCCGCTCCCGGTTGAACCCGACGTCGTAGTAGAGCTTCAGGGGCTGCCACGGCTCGCCGGCGTCGGGGAAACGGTCGGGGTCGCCCGCCGCCTCGAAGGCCGCGACGGAGATCTTGTGGCACATGATGTGGTCGGGGTGCGGGTACCCGCCGTTGGGGTCGTAGGTGGTCATGACGTGCGGCCGGACCCGGCGGATCTCCCGGACCAGCGCCTCGGCCCCCACCTCGACCGGGGTGAGCCCGAAGCAGCCCTCGGGCAGCGGCGGGAGCGGGTCGCCCTCGGGCAGACCGGAGTCCACGAAGCCCAGCCAGTGCTGCTCGACGCCGAGAATCTCGCGGGCGCGGTCCATCTCGGCCTTGCGGATCTCGGAGATGTTCTCCTCGATGTCCTTCCGGTCCTTCAGGGCCGGGTTGAGGATCGAGCCGCGTTCGCCGCCCGTGCAGGTCACCACGACGACCTGCGCCCCCTCGTCGACGTAGCGGGCCATGGTCGCCGCGCCCTTGCTGGACTCGTCGTCGGGGTGGGCGTGCACGGCCATGAGCCGCAGTCGGTCGGGCGCGTCGCCCTCGGGACCAGGTGTCGTCACGGCTTCCAGTGTTCCACCTGCCCCCGACACCGTCCTCCGTCGCATTTCTCCCCCACCCGTTCCGGTGTTACGTTCGAGGTTCGTCCGTTCGCCGGAGGGTGACTTCCCACCCGCCGTCCGCACCGTGAAGGAGGACCCGTTGTCCGCTCCGAGTACCACCACGTGGCTCACCCAGGAGGCTTACGACCGGCTCTCCGCGGAGCTGCAGGAGTTGATCGACAACCGGCCCGCCATGGCCAAGGAGATCAACGACCGCCGCGAGGAGGGCGACCTCAAGGAGAACGGCGGCTACCACGCCGCCCGTGAGGAGCAGGGCAAGCAGGAGGGTCGCATCGTCCAGCTGCAGACCATGCTGCGCAACGCCCAGGTCGGCGAGGCCCCCGACGACGACGGCACCGCAGGTCCCGGCAAGGTCGTGACCGTCCGCTTCGAGGGCGACGACGACACCGAGACCTTCCTCATCGGCTCGCGTGAGGAGGCGAAGACGTCCGACATCGACGTCTACA
The DNA here is from genome assembly GCF_054456675.1 of Jatrophihabitans sp. YIM 134969. Classification (NCBI taxonomy): domain Bacteria; kingdom Bacillati; phylum Actinomycetota; class Actinomycetes; order Jatrophihabitantales; family Jatrophihabitantaceae; genus Jatrophihabitans; species Jatrophihabitans sp. YIM 134969. The sequence goes on along the minus strand of NZ_JBTJEQ010000023.1, from coordinate 7,315 downwards.
GCGCCGCCTCACCGCTGGGCGTCGCGCTCACCGGCGCCAAGGAGGGCGAGACGGTCTCGTACGAGACGCCGAAGGGCGCCACCATGGCCGTCACCCTGGTGACGGCCAAGCCCTTCACCGGCTAGTCCCGGGCCGGCTTCACCCGAACACGACCGTCAGGTTGTCGCCCAGCCGCGGGTCGACGACGCCCGACAGCGCCCCACCCAGCACGGCCACGGCCGCGTTGCGGGAAGCCCGGGTCACGGTCACGGTCACGGTGGTGGTCGCGCCGGACGCGAGCGAGGCGACGGCGAACGTCGCCAACCGGGGCGTGACGATCCGTCCGCCCGCCGCGGCGCTGATCGTGCCGCCGCGTGCCACCCACAGGGCCGCCCCGACCGGCTTCGCCGTGCTCGGGCCGTTGTTGCGCACGGTGAGGGTGACGGTCAGCGCGGTGGCCGACGAACTGGTCACCCGCCCCGAGACCGCGAGATCCGCCCGCGCCGGTCCGCTCGAGGTGACCGCCACGGTGAACGACGCCGGACTCGCGACCCCGGGCACCGCGGCGGTGAGCGTCACCGGACCGGCCTGGGTGCCGGCAGTGAGGGTCGGCGCGGTGGCGACGCCGTTCGCGGCAGTGCGGACCACGACGCTGCGCACCCCACCGGGGAAGGTCACCGCGCCCGTGGTCGCGTCCGGCGCGGGCGCCGCGAACGTGACCGCGGCGCCGGCCACGGGGTTGCCGTAGAGGTCCTGCACCTGCGCGGTGAGCGCGGTCGGGAAGCTCGCGCCGGCCGGCGCGGACTGGTTGCCGCCCGTCACGGCGGTCACGGTCGCGGGGGCCGCGGCGACGACCGTCAGTGCCGCCTTGCCACTCACCCCGGACCGGGTGGCGGTGACCGCGTAGGTGCCCGCGACCGTGGCGGTGCAGGTGAAACCGTTGCATGATGCACCGATCGTCGATCCGCCGGTCACCGGCGCGATGGCGAACGTCGTCGTTCCCGCACCGAGCGGGTTGCCGTACCGGTCGGTGGCCGTGACCGTGTAGGTCTTCGTCGTGCCGGCCGTGATGGTCGCGGTCGCGGGCGACGGCGTCAGCACGGCGAGGCCCGCGGCGGTGATGCTGATTGCACGGGTCGCGGTGCGGCCGAGGTAGGACGCGCTCACGACGTAGCTCCCGGCCGTCGTCGCCGAGCACGACCCGGCACTGCACGTCGCTCCGGGCACGGCCGCCCCGCCCGACGAGGCGATCGTCAACGTCGACTGGGTGGTCACCGGGAGCGTCGTGGCCGGGTAGCGCGCGGTCACGGTGAAGGGCACCGCGGACCCCGCGACCGCCACGCTCGCGCCGCCGAGCGTGATCGAGGTGGGGGTCAGGTCGAGCGGGGCGGACGTCGCGGCGGCGAAGAGCGGGTCGGTGAGGTCGAGCGTGCCGCCCGCGGCGAGCGGAGTGCGCGCCGAGCCGAACCAGGCCGTCACGAAGCGGGCGCCGGGCGGCAACGAGGACGGCGCGACGACCCCGCTGCCGGTGGCGTCGAGGATGACGGGACGCACGGCCACCACGGCACCGTTCGCTCCGGTCGCCACGAGGAACGCCGTGCGGGCGGGCAGCCCGACCGGCTTGGTCGGGTTCGTGGTGTCCTGCACGGTGACCCGGTAGCCCGAGCCGGTGAGGGCGACCGTCGCGCTGGTCGGCCGGGCGCCGAGGACGAGTTGCACGGGCTCGGCCGCGGTCGAACCCGCGCCGTCCGAGCCCGCGTAGCTGGCCGTGACCGTGACCGCGCCCGGGTCGGACGGCACCGGGACGGTCGCGGTCGCGTTCCCGGACCCGTCGGTGACGCCGACGGCCGACGACGCGCCGATGCTGAACAGAACCGGCTGCCCCGCGATCGGACGGCCGCTCGCATCCTCGAGCGAGGCGCCCAGCGACAGCGTCCCGCCCGCGACGGCCGAGAGCGGCAGGTCACCCATCGTCAGCACGGCGGCGGGCGGCGGGACGCTCGGGACGTCCACGCGGTGGTAGGCGCCGAGGGCGTCGTCGACACCCACCACGCCGACGCCGTTGACCGCCTGCACCATGAAGCGCACGTCCGAGGCGGACGCGCCCGCCGGCAGCGCCACCTGGCCGGTCCAGAGCGTCGAGTCACCGGCGTCCTGGGTAAGGTCCACCGACTGCCAGGTGCCCTGGCCGCCGCCGCGCGGCACGACGGTCCAGGTCGCCCAGACGCCGTGGACGCCCGCGGACGGATCGCCCACGACGTGCGTGGAGAACGACACCGTGCCGCCCGACGAGGACCCGCTCGTGCCGGAGATGCTGGGCGGTGCCGCGGCCGCCGGCTGGTTCGAGCCGTAGGTGGCGGTGCTCCCGCTGTAGTAGGTCACGAAGCCGAGGCCCGAGTAGACCCGCTGGGTGTCGGTCAGCGAGCCCGGTGCGTCCGAGCGGTACTGCGCCGGCGTGACGAACAACCGGGTGGCACCGTTCGACCCGCCGCCGGACAGGGCGTCGAAGTAGTTCGGGGCGGCGGTCCGTGACGGCGTGAACACGTCGGAGACGAACGGCCCGTGCACGGTGTTGGTCTCGGTGGCCGGGGCGCCGGTCAGGGGGGTCACCCCCGGCGTGTCGGTGTACGTGCCGGACCGGAAGCCGACCCCGCGCAGGACCGTGCCCGTCGGCGCCGTGGCGTCGACGGTCACCACCGGCACCGTCGGCTGACCGGGCGAGGAGTCGACCGCGCCGCCGGGGCCCGAGTACCAGGTCGCGGTGACGGCCGGGTCGCCCGCTGGGGTCGTCAGCGCCTTGCTGTTCGGCGTGAGCTGCGGCGACACCTGCACCTGGCCGGTCTGCAACCCGAACGTGAGCCCCGGCTGCGCGGTCACCGCGGTCGTGGTCACCGGGGCGGGAGCGGCCGGCGGGGCCAGGCGGCCGGTGCGGAAGTTCACGCCCTGCATCGGCAGGCCGAAGACCGTGGCCTGCAGCAACGACTTCTGGTCGACGCCGTCCAGGGAGGCCTGCCCGGCGAGGTACGCGCGCTTGGCCTGCACGAGGGCCGACCCGACGCTCACCGCGCCGGCGCCCGTCCGCAACGCGGTCGTGAAGTCGACGTAGAGCTGGTTGCTGTACTTGACGAAGTCGGTGTCGCCGTACTGGTAACCGGTGCCGGCCACCAGGGTGGCCCCGGCCTGCGCGAACGCCTGCGCCCAGTCCAGCGGGTCGGTCACCCCGCCGACGGCGTCGCCGTCGACGAGGTTGTACCCGGAGTGACAGCCCGCGCTGAAGACCAACGTGTTGCGGAAGGTCGACCCGGCCGCGGTCACGAGGTCGCGGGTGGTCAGCGTCGAGGTGAAGTCGGCCGCGAGGGCCGCGCTCGCCGAGAAGTGGCCGGCGAGGTAGACGACGTCGTGTCGGCTGCCGAGCAGGGCGCTGCGCAGGTCGGCGGCGGTCCAGGTCGTCGTCGGGCTGGGCTTGCCGTTCGCGGTGAGCACGGTGCGGTCGACACCCTGGTCGGTGATGAGGGTGGCGTTCGTGGCACCGGTGCCCGCGTTGGCCGCGGCGAACGACGACGCGATCTGCTTCGCGCCGGCCGCGAGGAAGTCGTAGCCGGTCGCGAGGGTCGACGACGGCACGATCGCGGCGCCGTTCGAGGCGAGGTAGGACTGCAGGGTCGCGGCGATCTCGGCCGGCGTCTCGACCACCCGACCCACCGGCAGGTCGGGGACGGGCAGGGTCGTGCTGCCGATCGTGAGGTCGAACGCCGAGCCGTACGCGTCCTGGCCGAGGACGAAGTCCCCGCGCAGGGAGGAGTTCGACGCCGTGGCGTCGCCGACCGGCGGGACGTACCCGGATTCGGGGGCGACGCCTGCGGTGTCGGCGTACCGGAAGAACGGCACGACGTGGTCGCTGCCCTCGATCGTCACGTACTGCAACGACGGGCCGGCGACCCGGTAGGCGTTGACGATGTCGCGGATGCCCTGCGCCGCGAGGTTGGCCGCGGTCGGGCAGCTCGGGTTGGCGTCGGACTGCGCCTGCAGGGCCTGGACCCGCGGGCTGGCCGCGAGGTCGACCACGGCGACCGGCCCGATCGCCGCGAGCGGGCCGCCCGGTACCGCCGCGCGGGCGAGGGCGGCGTTGGCGGTGGTCAACGCCGACGTGCTGGCTCCACCGAAGCGTCCGGTGTCGGTCAGCACGACCGTGCCGGCAGGTGTCGCCCCGGCCGGCAGGAGCGCGAGGCCGGGGAACGACTGCAACGCCACACCGGCGCACGGGCCACCGCTGCTGCTGACGGTGAGGGTCACCGGCGACGGCGACGACGCACCGTTGCGACCCGTGACCCGCAGGTAGGTGTAGCCGCCCCGGTTCCAGGTCGGCGCCGAGTACGTCTCGGGCGTGGTGCCCGTGTGGGCGGACACGGCCAACAGGCTCTGCACCTGGGCGGCCGAGAACGCGTTGGCCAACTGGTCGACGTCGGGGAACAGCCCGGACCGGATGTAGTCCGACAGCGGCGCGGCCGGCGAGAAGGTGGTGGGCGAGAACGTCGTGGGCGAGAACGTGGTCGGGCTGAAGGTCGTGGGCGAGAACGTGGTCGGGCTGAAGGTCGTGGGCGAGAACGTGGTCGGGCTGAACGTGGTCGGACTGAACGTGGTGGGCGAGAACGTGGTCGGGCTGAACGTCGTGGGGCTGAAGGTCGTCGGCGAGAAGGTGGTCGGACTGAACGTGGTCGGCGCGGCCTCGGCCGCGGCGAACTGCGCCGACAGCCGCGTCAGCGACTGCTGGTCGGACAGGCTCGACCGCCCGAGGAAGGCGTTGCCGATGTCGCCGAACACGGTCAGGTCGTCGTCGACCGGCAGGTCCGACAACGTCGCCGACAACGTGCTCCCCGCCGTGGTCGGCACCTTGAACCACAACGCGCCGCCGGGGGCGGTGAGCGCCTGGGTGGTCGTCGAGTTCGGCCCCACCTCGGTGGCGGTCGTCCACGACGAGTTCGCGGCCGGCGGCGCGGCCGCGAGTGTGACGGCCGAGCACAGCAGGTTCAGGCCGGTCGGCGTCGTCCCGTACTGGGTGGCGTCGGTGAGGGCGAGGGCGATGCCGGTGACCACCTGGTCCGCCGGGCAGTAGTCCGCGGTGGCGAACGCGTCCCCCGTCTGCCCGATGAGGTCCGTGCCCACCGGTTCCCCGTCGACGTAGCTGGTCGTGCCGTCAGGGTCCAGCTGCGAGCAGGAGCCTCGGATGCCGGTCAGTGCCTGGACCGGACCGACCTCGGTGCCGTAGCCGACCGCCCCCGTGAGGACCGTGCCGGTCGGGCACGCGGCCTCCTCGAACGGATCGGCGCCGAGCGGCCAGGCGGCGGTGACGGTGGAGTCCGGGTCGAGCGTCGCCGGCGCCTCGGGCGCGGCCAGGCGGGTGCAGTCGACGCCGATCGAGGAGGTCTGGATGCCGCCACCCTCGTTGCCCTGCAGGTCGATCCGGAACCCGGTGCCGAGCACGCCTCCCCCGCACGCTGCCGGGATGAAGTCGCTCCCGGTGACGTCACCGATGCCCGTGGCCCGACGTTCCGTGGTGGTCCGCGGGTAGGTCGCCGCGACGGCCGCCGGGTCGAAGGTCGGCGCGTCACATCGGATGCCGAGTGCGTAGATCTGCGAGGGGGTCGTGTACGGGGCGTCCGACGAGCCCTGGAAACCGTTCACGAACTCGCCCGGCTGACACAGCAGGAAGTCCGAGCCGTCCCAGTCGGTGTCGCCGGTGACGAACGACCCCGTGCGCGCACCGTAGGCGCGGCCGTCGCTGCCCAGGACCCCGCAGACGGGCTGCACGTCGACGAGGGCGTCACCGAGGAACTCGAGCTGCCCTTCCGGACCCGAGACCAGCGTGCCGCTCCGCCATCGGGTGTTGAGACCGACCAGGACGGGGGTCGGCGCCGCGCAGGCACCGGTGTCCCCACCGGGCTGGGAGACCGCGTCGGGGACCAGGGCCTCGTCACGCCCGGGCAGCGGCGGGGAGACCGGAGCGCCCGCGGGGTACTCGCAGTGGAAGGTCAGGTCGTTGACGGGCTCGGTGCCGGCGTCGGCACTCGAGCGCAGCAGTCGCAGCGAGGTCACGGGCTGGCTCGAGCCGCCGTCGTCGTCGGAGCACGTCGTGTCGTACGGGGCGTCCTGGAAGGACTTCGGCTGCGCCGTGACCTCGGGGACCGACCCGGGGCCCCCGACGGGGAAGCTCGCCGCGCGGGCGAGTGGCGCGGCGACGACCTGCACCACCACGAGCAGACCCGCGACGAGGGCGACCAGCGCGAGCCCGGCGGTGACGGCACGGACGCGGACGACGCTGGTGCTCACGGGTCGTGCCTCTCGATCGGACGCACCGGCCCGAGGGCTTCGGGCCACGCGGTGCGGCGACAGTCAAACACCCGCCGCCGACATCCGGAACCGACCCAGGTCCTGTCCCCGGTCACCTTCGTGACCGACGAACCGGATCAACCGGACGTCACGGACGAACACACCTCGTCGGCGAGCGCCAGCGCCGCAGTGAGGTCCAGTTCCCGTCCCCGGTCGCGCCCGTCACCGTCGTCCGCCGCCGGCCCGAGATCGCTCGCGAGCTCCGCCGCCTGCGCCTCCGACCGCGGTGACCCGATCTGGTCCCGCAGCCGGTCGGCTGCGCCGAGCAGCACCGCGACGGCGTCGGTCGACCCCGCCCGCGCCGCGAGTCGGGCGACGTCCTCCAGCAGGTGAGCGCTCGACCACGGGTCGGACATCAGCCGGTGCGCCTCGACGCACGTCCCCAGGTCGTCGGCCGCGGCCGCGAGGTCGCCCGCCCGCAGCTCGGCGACGCCGAGGTTCTCGTGGCCGATGGCGATCATCCAGAGGTCACCGACCTCGCGGTGCAGGCGCAACGCCTCGGTGAGCGACGCGATCGCGCGGTCGGTCTCCCCCACCGCCAGCAGCAGCATCCCGAGGTTGCTGTGGGCGTGCCCGACGGCCCAGCGGTCGCCCACCTCCTCGCGGACCGCCAACGCCTCCTCGGTCAGCGCGATCGCGGTGGGGTAGTCGCCGGCGTACTCGGCCATCATCCCGAGGTTCGCCAGCAGCGACCCCTCCGCGGCGCGGTCGCCCACGCGTCGGCGGATCTCCAGGCTCCGGCCGTACAGCTCACGGGCCTCGTCGAGCCGGCCCTGCTGACCCGCGAGCGTGCCGCGCAGGTGCAGGACCCGACCGCGACCGGCGTCGTCCTCGGCGGCCGCGAAGTCGGTGAGGGCCACCTCGAGCAGGTCCGCCGCCGCGGCGAACTCCCCGCCGCGTCGCGCGAGGTCGGCCAGCGCGACCCGCGCCGCCCCGGCCGCTGCGCGGC